>NZ_JBHYDX010000011.1:0-140430 GCF_051860505.1 Pannonibacter sp.
TGAACACAAGTAGAATCAATGTCATGCACCTTGTCCAGAAACTTAAACCGGACAGCAGTGCCTTGTGCGGGGATCCATATCAGCCGCTCACCCACGCAAAGAGCCCATGGCATCCGCCTGATCCGCTGAACTGCGGCCTCCCCAATGAGGTCATCCCCGCCTTGTGCGGGGATCACCATCGGCCTATCCTCCTTGAATGGGCTTCTATGTCTACCTGCTGGCAAACCGGCGGCAGGGAACGTTTTATGTCGGTGTCACCAACAGCCTTGCCCGCCGGGTCTACGAACACAGGGAGAGAATCGGCAGCGATTTCACCCGCCGGTATGGCGTCGATCAGTTGGTTTACTACGAAGTCTACGACGCCCCTGACGAGGCGATCCGCCGTGAGAAGCGACTGAAGCGCTGGCCTCGCGCCTGGAAGATCAAGACAATAGAGGCCTTTAACCCGGATTGGCGGGACTTGTACGAGGACCTGAACAGGTAGGCCACGGAGCGATGCAGGTGCCCTGTGGATCCCCGCACAAGGCGGGGATGACCTCCTCAGAGTGAGGAGCCGCAGGGCCTCATGACCAGACACCGCAGCCGAAGCCCGCCACTCAGCGGTCATCCCCGCCTTGTGCGGGGATCCATATCGACCGCTCACCCATGCAAAGAGCCCATGGCATCCGTCTGATCCGCTGAACTGCGGCCTCCCAACATGGTCATCCCCGCCTTGTGCGGGGATCTACACTGCCACTCACCCACGCGACACCCAGCTGGTTCCGCGCCTCAGGGCACCGGCTGTAGCAGGCCGGTGAAAGCGCCGGGGCGCTCTGCCAATTGGGCTTCAAGCATTGTCTGATAGGTGACTTCGGACTGGGCCAGAAGGGTTCGGCCGGCATCGGTCAGCACGGTGTATACTCCGCGCTTGTCATCCGCGCAGACGTCGCGGACAGTCAGCTTGGTACGCTCGAGCCTTTCGACCATGCGCGAGACCGAGCTCTGGTTGAGCTTGAGATGGCTTGCGAGGTCCTGCATGCGCAGCTCGCTGTTCTTTGCCACGGCCAGGGCCTGGAGTGCGCGGAATTCCGACAGGCCAAGGCCATGCCGCGCTTGCAGCGCCTTGGCCAGCTCGGCCTCGACCGCAGCCACGTCCTGAACCAGTTGAAACCAGGCTTGATTGAGATGCGACATCAGACGGCCTCGGAACCCGGATGGCAGATATGCTGAGCTTGTATGCTCATGCAACTGGTTGGGCAACCTCCTGCCTTAGGGTAGGCCCGCGCGCGGCAATGGCCGGCTCTGCTGCGGGCAAGTCCGCTGCTGAGCCGGCCAGATGCGTCAACCGGGCTGCGCTGTTGCGTCCGGCTGCGGCCGGTCCGCCAGTTTCAGCCAGATGACGCCAGCGATGATGACCGCAAGCCAGAACAGCTGAACGCCGCTCACGGCCTGCTGCAACAGCAGCGCGCCAAACACGACCGCTCCGACGGCACCGATCCCTGCCCAAACCGCATAGCCGACGCTCACCGGAATGATGCGCAGCGCAGCGCTGAGGAAATACAGCGTCAGCAGGAAGAAAACGGCGGCGGCGGCGGACCACAGCGGCACGGTGAAGGCCTTGCTGGCGCCCACGGACAGCGCGTAGCCGATCTCGAACAGGCCGGCGAGCAGCAGTTGCGCCCAGGCGCCCGTGCGCCGGTTGGCGGGGAATTGAACTAATGTCATGACGGAAAATCCTCAGGAGGAGAAACGGGAACAGGAAACAGACTGACCGGGACGCTCACGCCACGCCGCTCAGTCGCAGGCCGACAACGCCGCCGATGATCAGCGTGATGCCGGCGATCTTCTGCAGTGTCAGGCGCTGGCCGAGGAACACCGTGCCGATCAGCGCGATGCCGACACCGGCGATCGAGGTCCACAGCGCGTAGCCGACACCGACATCGAAGGTCAGCAGGGCCAGGCTCAGGAACACTGTTGCCACTGCGCCACTGGCAAGCGTGGCGGCCGTCCAGCCGAGCCGGGTGAAGCCGCGCGACTGTCCTGCCGAAAAGGCGACCGCGATCTCGAAGATCACCGCCGCGCCGAGATAAAGCCAATGCATGTCATGTCTCCTTGGTGTGACCCCGGCCAATGGTTCCGCCCTCCCCGTGGCCTGGTCGGCCTGGACGGCAGGGAGGTAAACGCCACCGCCTTGCGGGATGGTCCGAAGTGAGCGGTTATGCAAATTATTTGCATGCGCATGCATATTTAAAACTAAAGCTCGAGTCAACTTATTTGTTTGCGCATGCATCTTTCATATTCTGGCATCCCCGTTGAGTTCCGCAGGCGTAGGGAAGTTGATGGTTTCTGGGTGGAGACCTTCCCGCATTCGTCATGCCATGGCTTGACCATGGCATCCATGCCGTGATGGTGCCCCAGGCAAGGCCGTAGCTGTGGAGGCGAAACGGCGTGGATCACCGGATCAAGTCCGGTGATGACGGCAGTGGGTGGGGAAAGGCCTCGCGTTCTCCTTCGCCCAGGACGGCGCTTCAACCGCTGCCGTTGGCAGGGGCGGCGTCATCCACGTGACGGTCATTTCCGACATTGCTGTCTATCAGGCAGTGCAGCACCAACCTTCATCATGCCATGGCTCGACCATGGCATCCACGCCGTGACGGTGCCCAAGGCAAAGCCGCATCTGGAGAAGCGAAACGGCATGGATCACCGGATCAAGTCCGGTGATGACGGCAGTGGGTGGGGCAAGGCACACGGATGAGCCCCGCCCCCTACTCGGCTGCCTGCAGCCGTGCGACCGGCTGTTCCTTGATCGGCCAGTGAATGACGGCGGCGAAGAGGCCGAGGGCGATGCCCATCCACCAGATCGCGTCATAGGAGCCGGTCTGGTCATAGAGCCGGCCGCCGAGCCAGACGCCGAGGAACGAACCGATCTGGTGCGAGAAAAAGACAAAGCCGAACAGGGTCGCCATATAGCGCGGCCCGAACATCACCGCGACGAGACCGGAGGTCGGCGGTACCGTGGACAGCCACAGGAACCCCATCACAGCGGCAAAGATCATCGCAGACAGCGGCGAGGCTGGCACCATCAGGAACACCGCGATGGCAATCGCCCGGCCGAGATAGATCAGCGACAGGAAGTGCGGCTTGGACCAGCGCCCGCCGATGTAGCCCGAGGCGAGCGAGCCGGCAATGTTGCACAGGCCGATCAGGCCGATGGCATAGGCGCCCCAGCGCGCATCCAGCCCGAGA
Organism: Pannonibacter sp.; assembly: GCF_051860505.1. NCBI lineage: Bacteria > Pseudomonadati > Pseudomonadota > Alphaproteobacteria > Hyphomicrobiales > Stappiaceae > Pannonibacter > Pannonibacter sp. The sequence continues at coordinate 3,226 of NZ_JBHYDX010000011.1, forward strand.
TCGGCCAGATAGGGCGGCAGATGCACGGTGATGAAGGCAACATGGAAGCCGCAGACGAAGAAGCCCAGCGTCAGCAGGATGTAGCCGCGTGTGTTGAAGGCCTCCGCGATGGCGGCGCCCAGCTTCTGGTCTGCCGTGGTGCCGGCGTAAGCGCTTGCATCCGCTTTTCCCCGCAGCGGGATCGCCAGCAGCGGCACCAGGGCCATCAACCCGGCAAAGACCAGCAGCGTCGAGTGCCAGCCCACCGTCTCGATGAGACCGATGCCGAGCGGGGCAAACAGGAACTGGCCGAGCGAACCGGAGGCGGTGCCGACGCCGAACGCGAGCGAGCGTTGCGCCGGGGACACAGACCGGGCAAAGGCGGCCAGGATCAGCGAGAAGCTGGAAAAGGCAATGCCAAGCCCGATGAGTACCCCGCCGGTGACATGCAGCATCACCGGGGCCTCGGCTTCCGCCATCAGCACCAACCCGAGCGCATAGAGCACCGCGCCGGTGACCAGCGTCTTCCAGGTGCCGAACCGGTCGGCCATCATGCCGGCAATCGGCTGGCCTGCGCCCCAGAGAAGGTTCTGGATCGCAATCGCCAGCGCGAAGATCTCGCGGCTCCAGTCCCGCGCCTCGGTCATCGGCTGGAAAAACAGCCCCATCGCCGAGCGCGGCCCGAAGGACAACAGCGCGATGGCGCAACCGCAAACGATGATCAGCGGGATATTCGGCCGGGTGGCGGTCGCGGTCGTCATTCTGTCAGCCTCTCCAGAGATGCCATGGCGCATGGACGCCGAACTATGGCTGCAGCGGACAGTCCTTCAAAATGAAAGTTTGTGAAGCTCCGATGAGCAACGTTGATGGGCAGGCCACCTGCGCCAAGGATTTATTTGCCAGCGCAGCACCAAAACCTTGTCATTCATTTCAACCCATTGAAAAGACGTATTCTTTCAAAATATGACAGTCTGACACGGGAAACAGTGGATTTACCCGTAGAAATACCCTATATAAACTCACGTTGAGCAAAAGCAGATGAAGGGACCGCCAAGTCCCGTTTTCTTTTGCCTCCTTTATGCTCAAAATGAGTATAAAAGCTTGCCGGTCCAGCAGGGAGTTAGGTCCGATGGCTACCACGTTGATTTCGACCCGTTCCGCCTGCCAGGTGAAGCCTGCCGCTGACCTTGCCATCGACCGTCATGGTTCGGTCGCCCGTCCCGAGCTTGCCTATACCGAAGAGGTCGCCCGCGCGACGGCGCCGATCTATGAGAAGGTCAAGCACATCATCCCGGCCATCGAATGGCCGGCGCTGGCCCCGACGATCCACGCGATCAATGTGCTCAAGAAGCAGCGCAACGCGGTTATTCTTGCCCACAACTACATGACGCCCGACATCTTCCACGGTGTTGCCGACGTTGTGGGTGACAGCCTGCAGCTCGCCATCGAGGCCACGCGCACGGACGCCGACGTGATCGTGCAGTGCGGTGTGCATTTCATGGCCGAGACGTCGAAGATCCTGAATCCGGCCAAGACCGTGCTGATCCCAGACATGCGCGCCGGCTGCTCGCTGGCCGAATCTGTGACGGCAGCGGATGTGCGCGCCCTGCGCGAGCGCAACCCGGGCATTCCGATCATCACCTATGTCAACACATCGGCCGCCGTGAAGGCCGAATGCGACATCTGCTGCACCTCATCCAACGCGGTTCAGGTCGTGGAAAGCCTCGGCGTACCGAAGGTGTTCCTGATCCCGGACAAGTATCTTGCCGCCAATGTCGGCCGCCAGACCGATGTCGAGGTCCTGACCTGGGACGGTGCCTGCGAGGTGCATGAGCGCTTCACGGCGCAGGAGCTGCGCGACTACCGCAAGATCGACCCGGGCGTGAAGATCATCGCCCATCCGGAATGCCCGCCGGAAGTGGTGGACGAAGCCGACTTCGCCGGTTCGACAAAGCACATGATCGACTGGGTCAAGGCCAACAAGCCGGCCAAGGTGATGATGATCACCGAGTGCTCCATGGCGGACAACGTGGCAAGCGAAACGCCGGAGGTGGATTTCATCCGCCCATGCAACCTGTGCCCGCACATGAAGCGCATCACCCTGGCCAAGATCCTCGACGCCCTCGTCGAGATGAAGGAAGAGGTGACGGTCGATCCGGCAGTCGCCGCCCGCGCCCGTCTGGCCGTCGAGCGCATGATCAATCTGAAGATGTGATAGTCCCGACGGGCGAGGCCGCAAGCCTCGCCCGGTCTGCTTTCCACTCCCGGCTGACCTGGCGCGCGCATTGCCCCGCCCAGCCTGAGCGGCTAGGCTTTGCCTCCGCAGTCCAGAAATGAAAGCCCTCCCATGGCAATACGCAGCGACCAGTTTGTCCCGGCCCAGTCGGCCCGTGGCGTAGATGATGTTGTGATTCTCGGCGGCGGCCTCGCCGGCCTGTTCTGCGCGCTGAAGCTGGCGCCGCGGCCCGTCACCATCATCTCCAACGCCCCGATCGGTGAAGGCGCGTCCTCCGCCTGGGCTCAGGGCGGCATCGCCGCTGCCGTCTCCGACGGCGACACCACAGACGCTCATATGGCTGACACCATCGCCGTGGGCGGCGGCATCTGTCAGGACAAGATCGTCGCCATGATGACGGCGGAAGCCCCGCGCCGGGTGCGCGATCTCCTCAGCTATGGCGTGCCCTTTGACAAGGATCTGGAGGGTCACCTCGCCGTCTCCCGCGAGGCGGCCCATTCCGCCAGCCGCGTCGTGCGCGTGCGCGGCGACATGGCCGGCAAGGCCATCATGGACGCGCTGGTCGCGGCCGTCCGCCAGACCCCGTCCATTCGCGTTATCGAGGGGTTTCTGGGTGAGAGCCTGATCACCGAGGGCAAGTTCGTCACCGGCGTCATGGCGCGCCGGCGCGGCGGTCTGGAGCGCCTCGCCTTCCAGGCGGCTGCCGTGGTGCTTGCCTCCGGCGGCATCGGCCATCTCTATGCGGTCACCACCAACCCGGGTGAGGCCAACGGCCACGGCATCGGCATGGCCGCCCGCGCCGGTGCGGTGATTGCCGACGCGGAATTCGTGCAGTTCCATCCGACCGCACTGGATGTGGGCCGTGATCCGGCACCGCTCGCCACCGAAGCCCTGCGCGGCGAAGGCGCGACCTTGATCAACTCCGCCGGCGTCCGCTTCATGGAAGCGGTGCATCCGCTGATGGAACTCGCCCCGCGTGACATCGTCGCCCGGGCCATTTTCCGCGAGCGTGCCGCCGGACGCGGGGCCTATCTGGATTGCCGCACGGCCATCGGCACCAAGTTTGCCGAGCATTTCCCGACCGTCCATGCGGCCTGCATCGCTGCCGGGATCGATCCGGCCACCGCTCCGATCCCGATCGCCCCGGCCGAGCACTACCACATGGGCGGTGTACTGACCGACGCCAACGGCCGCACGTCGCTGGACGGACTGTGGGCTGCCGGTGAAGTCGCCTGCACCGGCGCCCATGGCGCGAACCGGCTGGCCTCGAATTCCTTGCTGGAAGCCGTCGTCTTCGCCGCACGCATCGCCGAGGACATCCAGGGCCTGATGCCGACCCCGCGCACCGCCTATTGGGAAGCACTGGATGACGAACCGGGCCTGCCCAGCCAGCGCAACCAGGAGGAACGCGCCGCGATCTCCATCCTGCGCCAGACCATGAGCGATCTGGTTGGTGTCGAACGCGATGCCGCCGGCCTCACCAAGGCCCTCGCCCGCATCGCCGCTGCCGAGGCGCGGGTCCAGCGCACGTCGATCCGCAACATGATGATCGCCGGCAAGATCGTCGCCGCCGCCGCCCTCGCCCGCAAGGAAAGCCGCGGCGCGCATTATCGCACCGATGCGAAGGAGGCCGATCCGGCCCAGGCCCAGCGCAGCTATCTCACCCTCGATCAGGTCAATGCCGCCGCCGAGAAGGCCACGGCAACGCATCCGAATGCATTGCAGGGCGTCACCAGCGCGGCCACAGCCGGAGAAACCGAATGACCGCGCCCCTGCCCGAGCTGCCACAGCTGATGATCGATGACGCGGTTCACGCGGCCCTGCTGGAAGACTGGGGCCGCGCCGGCGACATCACGAGCCAGGCAACCATCGGTGCCGGCGTCACCGCCCGCGCCGTGATCGCCGCGCGCAAGCCCGGCGCACTGGCCGGGATCCGGCTTGCCGAAACCGCCTTCCGTCTCACCTCGCCCGATCTGAATGTGGAAGTGCTGAAGACTGACGGCGCGCGCCTCTCTCCGAAAGATATTGTCGCGCGGATCGAGGGACCGGCGCGGGCGCTGCTGTCCGCCGAACGTGTTGCACTCAACTTTCTTGGCCACCTCTCCGGCATCGCCAGCGCCACGGCGCGCTTTGCCGAGGCCATTGCCCACACAAAGGCGCGGATCGTCTGCACCCGCAAGACGACACCGGGCTTGCGCGCCTTTGAGAAATATGCCGTGCGCTGCGGCGGCGGCATGAACCACCGGTTCGGCCTCGATGATGCAATCCTGATCAAGGACAACCACATCGCCGTTGCAGGCGGGGTCACGGCCGCCATCATGGCAGCCAAGGCTTTCGCCGGGCATCTGGTGAAGATCGAAGTGGAGGTCGACACGCTCGACCAGCTGCGCGAGGCCATTCCCGCCGCGCCTGATGTGATCATGCTCGACAACATGAGCCCGGACCGCCTCGCGGAGGCCGTTGCCATCGTCCGGGCAGCTGTCGGTGATCAGATCAGGCTGGAAGCTTCCGGCGGCATCGAACTGGATACCGTCCGCGCGGTCGCAGAAACGGGCGTCGACCTGATCTCCTCAGGTTGGATCACCCATTCCGCCCCGGTGCTCGACCTCGGCCTCGACATCGAGATCGGCTGACACCGCCAAGCACGGCGACATGTCCCTGTGCTGACAAGAGCAGGCCGTTCCCACTGGCAGCTGGCAACCACCAGCCGCCCGCAGGAATGCACTCTTATCCGGCGAGGATGCCGATGCCGGCCACAGCGACAACCGCGCCGAGGGTTCGGGATACGAGGGCGCCGGTGCGGCTTTCGGTTCCCAGCACGGCGCCTATGGCCCAGCCAAGCGCGAGGCCGCTGGCGTGCAGCAGCGCGGTGGCGAGCACGAAGCCCAGCGCGTAGCCCAGTTCGCCGGCCGATCCGATCTCACCGCCATGGGCATGACCATGGAAGAAGGCGAAGACGGCAACAAGGGCAGCACTCGGCACAACCGGCAGACGCACGGCCATGGCCACGATCAAACCCAGCGCGACGACTGACGCGGCAATCACCGGCTCGACAAAGGGCAGCGGGATGCCAATGACGGCGGCGGCAAAGCCCAGCACCATGGTGCCTACAAAAGCAGCAGGAATGATCCAGATTGCGCGGCCGCCACTGCTGAAAGCCCAGAGGCCAACCGCGACCATCACCAGCACATGATCGAGCCCGAAGACCGGATGGGTAAAGCCGGCGGCAAACGAGCCATGTGCCAGCGGATCAAGATGGGCGTGGGCTGGAAGGCTTAGGGCAAGCAGGGCAAAGGCGGACATCGCAAGGCGCGGAAACATTTTTCAATCCCTCATCTGACGGAAGCAGCGGCAAAGCGCGCGTCTCAGGATTGTTTCCGCTTCGGCCTCTGACGCCAAGCCCAAAGCATTCGCAGGTTTCGACCCTGAGCGCATAAAATGCAGGCGACAGGCCGATCGGTCAGGCCACCAGGGCCATCAGGACAGCAAAACGCCGGGGATGCTTGCGCGTCCCCGGCGGAAAGAAAGATCAATCAGCCGTTGCGGCGACCGGATCCATCGCGATGCGAGCGCGACTGGACTTCGGCGGCCATCTGTGCCGGACCACCCGACTGCGGCTTGCGGCCGGGCTGGCCGGCGCGGGCCGGACGCTTGTCGCCATGGGCGGACTGACCGCCACGGGCATGCGGCTGCGGGCGACCCTGGCCACCTTCGCTGCGACCGCCGTCAAAGCGGCCTTCACCGCTGCGGCCACCGGGCTTGCCCTGGCCATTGCGGCCCTGGCTCTGGCCCTGACGCGGGCCGGCGCTCTGGCGACCACGCGCCGGGCGCGGTGCGGCATAGCGGCCTTCCGGCGGTGTTTCACCGCTGGCGACCGGGATCTTCTGGCCGGTCAGTTTCTCGATATCGCGCAGCAGCGAGATTTCATCCGGGGCACAGAAGGCAATGGCATCACCATCGGCGCCTGCACGTGCCGTGCGGCCGATGCGGTGCACGTAGCTTTCCGGCACATCCGGCAGGTCGAGATTGTAAACATGGCTGACGCCCGGAATGTCGATGCCACGCGCGGCGACATCGGTCGCGACCAGGATGCGGGTCTGGCCGGACTTCAGTTCCTTGATGGCGCGGTCGCGCTGGTTCTGGCTCTTGTTGCCATGGATGGCATTGGCCTTGAGACCGGCAGCTTCGATCCGGCGCACGACCTTGTCGGCGCCATGCTTGGTGCGCGAAAACACCAGCGACAGATCCTGCGGACGCTCGCTGAGGCAGGCGATCAGCCTGTCGATCTTATCGCCCTGCGAGACGAAGTGAACGCACTGGGTGACCTTGTCGGCCGTACGGCCGGCAGGGGCAACTTCAACGCGGATCGGATCGTTGAGGTAAGAGCGCGAAAGTTCCTCGATCTGCTTCGGCATGGTCGCCGAGAACAGCAGGGTCTGGCGCTTTTTCGGGATCAATGTCGCGATGCGGCGCAGCGCGTGGATGAAGCCGAGGTCAAGCATCTGGTCGGCTTCGTCGAGCACAAGATACTCAACCCCGTCCAGGCGCAGCGCGTTGCGTTCGATCAGATCGATCAAGCGGCCAGGGGTCGCAACGAGAATGTCACAGCCACGCGCCATGCGCTTGATCTGCGGACCCATCGAGACGCCACCCATGATGGTGGTGACCTGCAGCGAGGAGCCCTTGACGAAGGTGATGAGGTTCTGCGCGATCTGGTTCACCAGTTCGCGGGTCGGCGCCAGGATCAGCGCGCGAGTGCCGCGCGGAGCGGCCGGAATGGGACGCGCCAGCAGCCGCTCGATCAGCGGCAGGCCAAAGGCTGCGGTCTTTCCGGTGCCGGTCTGGGCGAGACCCATCAGGTCATTGCCGGCCAGCACGTGCGGGATGGCCGCCTGCTGGATCGGGGTCGGGGTGGTGTAGCCGGCAGCGGCAACGGACTTCAGAAGAGCGGACGAAAGCCCGAGGGTAGCAAATTCAGTCAAGAAATGTCCTTCACATGCGCCGCAGCAACAGGGCCGCGCACGACGGGAGCCGGCGGCGAGACAATCTCGCACCAGCCCGAATGCGGTAGCGGTTCAAGGTCTAGGGGCGAACCTCATTGTCCGCCGGTCCTCGGAACCGTCAGAACCCCGCGTGACATGGGAACTTTTGAAGAAGCGCCGGGACAGGACGTCCGTCGGCGAGCGATGGTCTTCGTTGCGTTCCGTCTCCGTCGCCGGCGCGGGGATCGCCGGTCCCTCATGGTGAGGGGCAAGGGCGACCAGGCCAGTTTCAGCCCTGACGCGGCGATAAAGCCGCGATGCCCTGGCTGAACCGGGGCGGGCGCATGGAGATCGGATCGGGTCGCTCACGCGGCGACCAGACCACATCCAGCCCCGTGTATCCCCCTTGTGCGCTGCAATGTCAAGCGCCGCCGGAAGGCGCTGTCCGGGCGATCAGGTGGCGTCAGAAGCCGGCAACGTATTTATTTCAAGGAAACAGCGGTCAATGACAACCCGGTCCTTGCGGCAATCGTGCGCTGTTCATAGGCGACATTCCAGTCGATCAACACCTGCCAGACCGCCTCGACCTGCTCCGCCTCAAGCCCGAGGGACTCGGCCAGCGCCCGCAGATCGGCCAACATCGTGTCGATTCGGTGCTGGTCATAGGCTTCATCGGGATGCTGCTTGATCTCGGCCATGCGCCGCACATAGGTCTGCCGTTCGACAAACAGGACCAGCAGCGCCCGGTCGAGCCGGTCGATCTCGTGCCGGATATGCGCCTTTTCCGTGCAATCCGCTGCCCCGCGCAGCCGCTTGTCCGCTTCGTCCGTCACACCTTCGCCTCGCCGTTCATTCCGGTCCCGGCTGCGGTAACGGCCTGGCGAGTACCGGTCAAGCGCCGCATCGTCGCAACAGGGAGCCTCCCGCAGCTTCAGAACAGCGAGAGCTGCACCCCGCCGGTCTGGGGCGCACTGAACAGTTCGGTCGTCAGCTTGCGCCGGCGCTGGTTGAGGCCGAAGCGGCGGGCCGCAAGCGAAAAGCGCTGGCCGATCTGCTGCGCATAAGGCCCCTGCCCCTTCATCCGCTGGCCCCATTCGGCGTCATAGTCCTTGCCGCCGCGCATGGACCGCAGGATGTTCATGACATGACGGTAGCGGTCCGGCCGGTTGCGCAGCAGCCAGTCGCGGAACAGTTCCGACACCTCCAGCGGCAACCGCAACAGCACATAGCCGGCCTCGCTCGCCCCATGCTCGGCCGCCGTTCCGAGGATCGCCTCGATCTCGCTGTCGGTCAGCGCCGGAATGATCGGCGCCATCATCACCGAGACGGGAATTCCGGCCTCGGACAGGCCCTTGATAGCGGCAAGGCGGCGGTGCGGCGCGCTGGCGCGCGGTTCCAGTGTCCGGGCAATCTCCTTGTCGAGCGAGGTGATCGACAGCGCCACCTTGGCCAGCCCCTTCTCGGCCATCCGGGCCAGGATATCGACATCGCGCAGCACCAGGGCCGACTTGGTGACAATGCCGACCGGGTGATTGGTCTTCTCTAGCACCTCGAGGATCTCGCGCATCAACCGGTAACGCCGCTCGATCGGCTGGTAGGGGTCCGTGTTGGTTCCGATGGCAATCGTGCGCGGCTGGTAGCCCGGCCGACCCAGTTCCCGCTCCAGCAGCTCGGCCGCATTCGGTTTCGCAAACAGCTTAGTCTCGAAATCAAGACCCGGCGACAGCCCGACATAGGCATGCGTCGGCCGCGCAAAGCAGTAGACGCAGCCATGCTCGCAGCCGCGGTAGGGATTGATCGAGCGGTCGAAGGAAATGTCCGGCGAGGAATTGCGCGTGATGATGGTCCGCGCCTTTTCTTCCTGCACTGTTGTCTGCACCGGCGGCAGGTCGTCGAGCGTTTCCCACCCGTCGTCAAACACCTCACGCTGGTCCTTCTCGAAGCGACCGGAGCGGTTGAGACCAGCCCCACGGCCGCGCCGCAGGTCCTCGGCAATACGGGCTCCCGCCAACGCCGTCTCACTGTGCACCTGATCTATCAGCGTGATGGCAGCCATGTGTCCGTCCACTCGACTCAAAAAGAGAACATTTCAGGAACATGACCCGAGAACACGGCCTCCGCAAGGGCCTCCCTCGCCTTGCCCCGGGAAAGACGCTAGAACGGGGCTCATGATCAGCGTTGTCATCTCTACCCTCGACAGCGAGGAAGCCCTCGCCCACTGCCTGACGGCCCTCGTTCCGGCGGCAGCGGAAGGCATTGTCCGCGAAGTTCTGGTGGTGGATGGCGGCTCGCGCGATGCCACGCGAATCGTCGCTGACGCTGCCGGCTGTGACCTTGAGGAAGTCCCGGGCAGCGACGGCGCCCGTTTTGCCGCCGGGTCGCGGATGGCACGGAAATCACCCTGGCTGCTGTTCCTCCCGGCCGGCTCGATGCTGGAACCGGGCTGGCATGCAGAGGCGGCCAATTTCATCGAGCGCACCGAGCGCAGCGGCCAGGCGGAGCGCTGCGCCGCCGTCTTTCGCCTGAAACAGGACGCCTTCGGCTTTGGCGCCAGAGCCGGCGAGGCCCTTGGCAACCTGACGACTCAAGTTTTCGGGATGCCGGCCAGTGAGCAGGGACTGCTGATCTCGCGCCGGTTCTATGTGAGCCTCGGCGGCCACCACGACCTTGCCGCCCTGTCCGATCTCGACATTGCCCGCCGCATCGGACGCGGACGCCTCGTGCTGCTGCGCAGTGCAGCGGTTGTCCCACAAGCTCCGTCCCGTTCGACCCGGCAGAAACTCGCTCGCTTTGCCGTAACGGCCCTGCGGCTGCCACCGCGCCTCGTGCGGGCCCTGCACGGCTAGGCCGGCCGCCGCCTCAGGTCCGCCCCTTGCGCAAGGTTTCCGCCGGCGTTTCCCCGAACAGCTCCCGATAGGCCCCTGCCGCCCGTCCGGCATGCAGCAGCCCGCAAGCCTGCATCAGGGCTGTCACATTGGCCTGGCCCCGGGCCGCAATCAGATGCTGGCGCAACAGGCTCAGCCGGCGTTCCTGCACCGCCTGCGAGATCGTCTGGCCCCGGTCGGCCTGGAAGGCAAGCTGCAGTGCCCTGAGGCTGTAGCCGCACGCCCTGGCCAGATCGGCGTAGTCGATCGCCGTCCCAAGATGCGCATCGATATAGTCCAGTGCCCGGTTGACTTTGCGCTGCGCACCATTGAAGTCCTGGGGACCTGCAAGAAGCAGATCGCGCGCACTGCCCGCATGGGTCCACAGCAGCGCCTGCGCCACCGACCAGGCAAGACTGTTGACCGCCATGCCCTGGTCCAGGATGCCCGCCGCCGCACTGTCCGCAAGCCGCGCCAGGGCAAGGATCTGCGCCCCGAGGGTCCGACCAGGCTCGCTGTCGAGCCGCAGCTGGGGGTCAAACACGATTTCCCCGGCCTCGCGCCCCATGAGCGCCGACAGAAGATCTTCCACCGCCTTGCGTTCGAGTTTGAGGATCATCTGGCCGCAGTTGGCCTGCCAGCGCATCAGGCTGGGCCGGGTCGGCGACAGGACGGATGCAGCCCGTCCCGGCGCGGTGACGATCCTCTGGCTGCCGATGCGGATCTGGGTTCCCCCGCTGAGCGGCACCTGAACCAGGAAAAACCGCTCCAGGCAGCCCGGATCGATCTCCACTTCGCCGCCATAGGCGACATAGTTGATCGAGCCGCCGTCAAACAGCCGGCTGTTGTGGCAGGCAAAGAAATCCCGGCCATGGTCATGCGGTGACAGGCGGTGCGAACAGAAGATCCGCCCGACCTCCTCCGCGGCCTGGTCCACGTCCCGCGTCGCCACCCGGGCATGGCCCGACAATGGCATCGGCAGAACCTGCGTCTGCATGGTTTGCATCTGCATGGCTTGCACCAGCTGGTTCCCCCGGCCCGTCCCCTCGGCTTTTTTGCTCATTGTCGGACCAGTTATCCGCAACGCTACCATCGGCAAGCCGGCGAAGCAAAGCCGCAAGCTGCCGATTTTCGCTCAGCGCATGCAGGCTTTCGCGCAGCGGATAGACCGGGGATCGGAGAAGAGGTCTCGTAGGGTCAGGACGAAGACAGGCGCATGGTCACTGCCCCCGAGGCAAAGGCCGCCAAGCGCCGCCCGTCCGATGGGAACAGCATGCCCGAACGGGCCTGAAGGAGAACCAGCATGAAAACCGCCATTGCCAACATGGTGCAGGTCAACACTGACCCGGGCATCACCCCGGCCGGCATCGGCCAGCACGACGTCGAATGGAGCATTCTTGGCCACACTTACTGGATGAAGACAGAAGGCGAGACCTGCTTCTCTTTCGAGACCCTCGATCCTCCCGGCACTTTCGTTCCCCCGCATATCCATCCGACCCAGGACGAGTTCATTTATGTGCTGGAGGGCCGCTTTGACCTTTACCTGGCCGGCGAACATCACGTGGCGCACAAGGGTGACCTGGTCCGCATGCCGATGGGCATTCCGCATGGCTACTACAACCTGACCGACACGCCGAACCGTGCCCTGTTCTGGGTCTCGCCGGCCCGCCGCCTGCGCGAACTCTTCGACAATCTGCACAATCTTGGTGATCCGATGGAAGTCGTGCGTCAGTCAGCGCTGCGCGAGGTGAATTTCCTGCGCCCGGAGGAGATGACCTTCGACCCGCTGACGCTGAAGATCTGAAGCAGCGACACCGCAGCGCGCAAGACGAGAATCGGCAGCGCGGGCAAACCCGCCTGCCGGACAGGTTCGGCGCGGGCAGATATCCGGCCGGTCAACCCTCTGGGCGCCCCATCCGCCTCCCTGTCTGACCGGCAGCCTCCCCTGCTCGCGCCGTCCGTCCTCCTTGCGCGGCAATGGAGAGAACGATCATGACACATCACAAGACAGTCTGCGTCATCGGCGCGGGGGTGAGCGGGCTTGCCGCCGCCCATGCCTTCAAGGACCAGGGCCACACAGTCACCGTGCTGGAGCGCAGCCATGAGCTGGGCGGCGTCTGGGCACCGCACCGGTCCTATCCCGGCATCCGCACCCAGAGCCCGAAGGACCTCTACCGCTATACGGATGCCGCCATGCCGGCCTCCTACCCGGAATGGCCCTCGGGGGCTCAGGTGCACGGCTATCTCAACGACTATGCCCGACAAAAAGGCCTGGTGCCGCTGATCCACTTCAACACCGCCGTCACCGGGCTCTCCCGGCGCGAGGGCGGCGGCTGGTGGGTCGAAAGCCGGCAGCAGGAAACTGCCAGCCGAACAGGCTATGACTTTGTCGTCGTCGCCAGCGGCGTCTTCAGCGACCGCAACGCGTTGGCCCATCCCGGCATGGATGCCTTCCGCGAGGCTGGCGGCCAGATCCTGCATTCGAGTGAATACACGGACCCAGCACAGGTGAAGGGCCGCAAAGTGGTGGTCCTGGGTTTTTCCAAATCCGCCACCGATGTCGCCGTCAACGCGGTCCAGCAGGGCGCTGCATCCGTGACCATCGTCTATCTCGAGCCGGTCTGGCGGGTGCCCTATCACTTCGGCGGCCTGATCAATTTCAAGCGCATTCTGTATTGCCGCGCCTCGGAGGCGATGTTCCCCGGCTGGGACATGTCCTGGGGCGAGAAGCTGCGACATGCGCTCACCAAACCCCTCGTCTGGGCCAACTGGCGGGCGCTGGAAAGCCTGCTGACGATGCAGTTCGGGCTGAAAAAACTTGGCATGCGGCCAAGCCAGCCGATCGAGAGCGGCATCTCCTGCGGTCTGTCCCTCGCCACTGAAGGCTTCTATCCGATGCTGAAGGACGGCCGGATCAAGGCGATCCAGGGCACGATTTCAGGCTATGAGCCAGGCAAGGTCCTCCTGTCGACCGGTGACAGACTGGACGCGGATGTCGCCATCCTTGCAGTTGGCTGGAAGATGGGCGTGCCCTTCCTGCCGGAGGACGTGCGGCAAACGCTCATGGAGCCGGATGGCCAGTACCGGCTTTACCGGCTGGCGGTGAACCCGGATGTCCCGGATCTTGGCTTTGTCGGCTTCAACTCGTCCTTTGCCACCGTCCTGACCAGCGATGTCTCTGCCCGCTGGCTGGTCCGCTACGCCGACGGCCAGCTCGCAAATCAGCCGGACAAGGCAGCGATGCAAGGCTGGATCGACCGTCACCTGGCTTGGCGCCGCACCGTGCGTCCAGCCGCCAAGGTTTATGGCGGGCTCTGCTCCGCCCCTTACCACTTCCGTTATCTCGACGACCTCATCGCCGATATGGGTGCCACGCGCCGCAAGCGCGGCAACCCACTGGCAGAGACATTCCTGCCCCCCGACGCCGACGCCTACCGCAGCTATCTGGCCAGCGTGCCGCCCTATCAGCTCGCCAGACCCTGAGAAGATGCATTCTGTGCCGGCTGGCGCGGAGTGACCTCAAGCCCCCCGATCAGCCGGCCAAATCAACCGGCCAAATCAACCGGCTTGATCGGGGCCGGGTGCCTTTGTGGCTTTCCAGGGCCGAAAGCAACTGCAGCGGGGCCTGCATGAACGACAGATCGACATCAAATAAACAACATGTCTTCAGCAACGTATCACTTAGCCAGACAACAAAGCGGCACGCGCGACCCGGTCTTCCCAAATCTCAAGGAGATTTGATCCTGCTTATTTGCAGCTCCTTAACAGGAAAGCCGTAGTCTTGCTGCACCGCGGAACGGTTGCATCCAGTTTAGTCCGAAAAGTCATTGCAGCACCGCGGCCGATCGAGACACCGATCTGACCTAGGGGACGAATATATGCCGACGACTTTCTTCAAGACTGGCCTGGCTGCCGCGCTTCTCATGACCGTCGCTTCGCCTGTTCTGGCCGATGCGTTTAAACTGACCACGCTGGAATGGCCGCCCTATGTGATGTCCGATGCCAGCGGTGCCAGCACCGATGCTGTCAAGGCAGCGTTTGCCAAGGCCGGACATACCGCAGAGGTTGCCGTTTTCCCGTGGAACCGCGCCGTCAAGATGGCAGCGGAAGATCCGGCCTGGATTGGCGTGTATCCCGAATACTATGCAGCGGATTCCGATGCGGAAAAGGGCGGCTCGCGCTGCCTGTTCTCCAAGTCCTTCGGCATCAGCCCGGTTGGCTTCGTCCAGTTGGCGGACAAGCCGATCACCTGGAAAACCCTCGACGATCTGAAGGCTCACAAGATCGGCGTGGTCCGCGGCTACAACAACGAAGAACAGTTCGACGCCATGGTCGCCAAGGGCGAGATCAAGGTGGATGAAGCCGAAAGCGACAGCCAGAACATCCTCAAGGCCGCCGGTGGCCGCACGGCCGCAGCCGTGGTCGACAAGCTGGTCTTCGAGCATCTTGCCAAGACCGACCCGCAGGTTGCCGCCGTCGCCGGCAAGCTGAGCTTCAACGAAGTTCTTCTGAAGGAACATGGCCTGCACGTCTGCTTCAAGAATTCTGACGCCGGCCGCGCGGCCCGCGACGCCTTCGACAGCGGCCTCTGATCGCCCCGGGGAGTGGCAGCGCCGCTGTCGCTCCCCGGCAGGTGCGATCCAGCACCAGGATACCTTCGTAGATCTCCTGACACGGCGTCCCGTCTGAGCCTTCAGGAGATCCCATGACACTCGTAGTCCACCTCTTGCCGCGCAGCATGGCCATAGCCCTTCTCGCCTGCGCGACCCTCATCCTGACGCCCCTGGTCGCCACTGCCGATCTCGGGCCCGCCAGCCGGCTCGTGCCCTCTGCAGAACTTGTCGGCAAGGGACGGCTCACCTTCTTTGGCTTTCGCATCTTTGATGCCGAGCTCTATGCACCGGAGGGGATCTACGCCACCGGCAAGCCCTTTGCGCTCAAGCTGACCTACCTGCGCCGGTTTACCGGAGAGGCAATTGCGGACCGGTCCGTCGACGAGATCCGCCGCCAGGGCTTCGGCAATGAGGCCAAGCTGGCGGCCTGGTCCGAGGCGATGCGCGGCATCTTCCCTAACGTTACCCCCGGTCAATCCATCACGGGTGTTCGCGACGCTTCGGGCCGCACAGTCTTCTACAGCGGCAACCGTCGTCTCGGCACGATTGCGGATCCTGAGTTCACGCGCCGGTTCTTTGCCATCTGGCTTGGCACCAACACCCAGGACCCGGACCTGCGCGCGCGCCTGACAGGCATCACCCGGTGACCCCGGATCGCTCCCCTGCACCGACAATCCCGGCCCTGGCCATGGCGCAATATGGCGCCATGGCTCTGCCCCTCGCCTTCGCCGGCCTGCCGGTCTATCTGCATGCCCCGGATTTCTACGCCACCGATCTCGGCGTCAGCCTCACCGGCCTCGGCATCGTGCTGTTGGTGCTGCGTCTGATCGATGCCCTACAGGATCCGCTGATCGGCAGCTATTCCGACCGCTGGTCGGACTACCGCTCCGCAATCCTCACCTTCGGTGCCATCTTGCTGGGCGGCGGCTTCTGGATGGTGTTTTCCCCTGTGGGATCGTTGCCGCTCTGGTGGTTCGCCGCCGCGGTGCTTCTGTGCACAACGGGCTTTTCCATCGTTTCGATCAACCTTCAGGCGCTCGGCGGGCTGTGGCATGCCCAGGATGCCGACCGCACCCGCATCGCCGGCTGGCGCGAGGGGCTCGGATTGCTCGGCCTGCTGCTCGCAGCCATGGCGCCGACGCTGCTGGCCGGTGGCGACGATCGCGCCACAGCCTTTGGCCGGCTCGCCCTTCTTTACCTCCCGGTCCTGGCCATCGGTCTCTGGCTGCTGCTCGGCTGGTTGCGCCGGGCGCAACTGGACCGTCCTGCGGCTGGCGAGCCTGCGGTCGCCTGGCGTGCCGTTTTGGCAGATCCTTGGCGGCACCAGTTCTTCGGTCTCTATCTCCTCAACACCATCGCCGGCAGCATCCCGGCAGTGCTGGTGATGTTCTTCATCCGCGACCGGATCGGCGCGGAAGACATGACCGGCTTGTTCCTGCTCGCCTACTTCCTGTCCGGCGCCGTCTCTATGGCGATCTGGCCAAGAATTTCCATCCGGATCGGCAAGCTACGGGCCTGGGCGGCCTCGATGGCGCTCGCCATAGTCACCTTCATCTGGGCCGCCCTTCTGGGACCTGGCGATATTGCCGCCTATGCAGCCGTCTGCGTCCTCTCCGGCCTGGCGCTCGGCGCCGACCTCGCCTTGCCAGCCGCTATCCTCGCCGATCACATCGCCCGCCGCCGGATGCAGGACGCCGCCTCTCGCCTCTACTCTGTGATGACTTTCGTCTCAAAGGCGGCCCTTGCCCTGGCAACGGGACTTGTCCTGCCCGCGCTTGGCCTGCTCGGCTACACGCCCGGCAGTTCGCTGACTGAAGGGACTGCCGAACTCCTCAGCCTCGCCTATGCGGTCCTGCCATGCCTCCTGAAGGCAGTCACCCTCGCCTGGCTGCTCAGCGTACTTGCCCGGATCGAGAGCGAACATGCCCCGACCGGGAGCCGCCCCGCAGCGGAAAATATCTGAAGGGAAGTTTTTTGGCGTCTTGCATGTGAAGACCGGGCAGTGGTGTTGTCACGCCATCCGGCGCGTGATTCGTTTTGGCGGGATTTGTCGCCCGATGACCGGGATTTGTCCGTAAAAATCCGTGTTTTCGTCTTGCGCTGGTAGTGATGGCCCGTGTAATTGCTCGCGGTGGGGGCCTGGAGTCAGGCGATGAAATTGACAGGACGAAAGCGCCCGGCACGGCGCCTCTCTCTGGCCATTCTAGGTCTTGCGGCAACGCTTGGCCTCGGATTGGCTTGGCTTGACCCCAGCCCTGTGAGCGCCCAAGGCGTTCGTGTGGTTCCGGAGGGCAACCGCAACGCCGAGCAGCCGCCGATCCCCTTTGCCTCGGCCCGGCGAACTGCCGCGCTCAAGTCAACCTATGATGCCAAGTTCGAGCGCGTCCTCACGGTCCTGCGCCGCGATACCACGCTGATTTCCGACATCAAGCGGGTTTCCGCACGCTATGATATTGATCCTGTTCACATGATCGGGGCCATTGTCGGCGAGCACACCTATAACTACGATTCCCTCGACAGCGCCCAGAGCTACTACGTCAAGGCCCTCGCCTATGCCGGAGTGACCCTGCGGTTCCAGCATGCTGGCGTCGATGTGGGTGATTTTGTCATGCGGCCGGAGTTTGCCCGCTGCAACACCGAAGACCGGCAGGACAACAGCAACGCCCTGTGGACCTGTTACGAAGCCGTGTGGGAGAGCGCGTTTCGCGGGCGATCCGTCGACGGCGTCCGCTACCCGCGCAAGAACCTGAACGAAACCTTCTTCCAGCCGCTCTTCGCCGGCCAAAGTTTCGGTCTCGGCCAGCTTAACCCATTGACTGTCCTCAAGATGACAGACCGCGTCGCCCGGGTCAGCCGGTTTTCAAAGCTCACGGCAAGCGATCCTAACGAGATCTACCAGGCCACAATGGATCCGAACATCTCGCTGCACTATATGGCCGCGATCATTCAGGACGCCATCGAAGCCTACAAGAAGGCTGGCGGTGTGGACATTTCCGACAATCCGGGCATCACCGCAACGCTCTACAATCTCGGCAACCCTTGGGGCCGCGCTGCGGAATTCCGCCGTTCAGGCAATGCCTGGCCGCAGGAAAACTACTATGGCTGGCTGGTCAATGACCGGCTCAAGGACCTGAAAAGCCTGCTGTAATTCCGCCCCCGCTCAGCGCAGGAACGGATTGGTCAAACGCTCCTGCCCGATTGTCGATGCAGGCCCATGCCCCGGCAGGAACGTCACGTCATCGCCAAGCGGCAGGAGTTTGTCGCGGATCGAGGCAATGAGGGTCGCATGGTCACCTCCGGGAAGATCCGTCCGCCCAACGGATCCGGCAAACAGCACGTCGCCTGAGATGGCAAAGCGCAGGTCCGCATCAAAAAACACAACATGTCCTGGTGCATGCCCCGGGCAGTGCAGCACCGCGAAGTCCCGATCGGCAATCTGGACTGTTTCTCCCTCGACAAGCCAACGATCCGGCGTGACGCTCTTCAGACCAGCAACACCGAACTTGACGGCCTGTTCCTCGACACGCGCCAGCAACGGGCGGTCCGCCTCATGCGGCCCCTCAACCGGAACATTGAGCGCCAGGGCGAGATCGGCGGCGCCGCCCACGTGATCCAGATGCCCATGGGTCAGCAGGATCCGCTCAACCTTGACCTTGTAGGCCGCCACCGTCTCCAGAATGATCTCGACATCGCCGCCCGGATCGACCACGACGCCATGACCGGTCGCCGGGTTCCAGATCAGCGAGCAGTTCTGCTGAAAGCTGGTAACCGGGATGATCGCGACCTGGATCGGCGGAAGGCCGCTTTCGGCATCGGCAGGACTGGACATGGCATTGCTCCGGCGAAGGGTTGATCCGGCCTGACTACCTGCCGGGCCCCGGCCAATCAAGCTTTGGCTTGCTGGAGAGGACAAGCACGGAAGTTCACATCGGGGCCCCTTGGTCACTTTGTGGTGCGCCGCAGGAGTGCGGACGCCTTGCGCTGCCACAGTTCCGGCCAGCCTGAGCAACATATCCAGAAAAATCGCAGCGAATTTGCTACCTATGGTAGATATCAGCGCGAAACACCTACATTCCACTGGACAGTTGCGCTGCACACAGAATGGTTTTCCGGCAGCATCGCACGCCCGCCGGCCGCCGGTCGGCCCTCCTTTCGCATGTGCTGCATCGCTGTCCGGCAACAAGTCCGCATTTCCGTTGCGACAGCCCATCGAAAACTGGCCGACGTCTCAAGATTTGAAGGCGAAAGTGTGAGAAGGATTCGCTTGCCCGAAGGCCTTGAGCGAAGGTAAGATATCAGTTGCAGAGGTCTGGGTCGGGTTGCAGCTATGATGTTCCACCCCAACACCATGCCGATTGCAGGTGCTGTCCTGTGGCCGGCACAAAACCCGCGTCAGTGATGCGGATATCGAGGAATGGGTCGGTGCCGTCAAAGGCGGCACGAAATGAAGGTGATTCAGCAATGCACGATGGCGATTCGGACCGGCGAGCGCGCGGACGGCGCGGCGGCAAGCGCGAGTTCGGCGGTCCGCAGGACTTCGGCAGCGATTTCGGCGGCGGCGGCAGCAGTGATTTCGGCGGCGGCGGTGGTTACAATAGCGGTGGCGGCGGCGGCTACAACAGCGGCGGCGGTTACAACAATGGCGGCGGTTACGGCGGTGGCCGTGAAGGCGGCGGCGGCTACGGCGGTGGCGGCGGCACCTACGGTGCAGGTCGCGATGGCGGCGGCGGCGGTTATGGCGGCGGCAGCCGTGATGGCGGCGGCGGCGGTTACGGCGGTGGCCGCAGCGGTGGCGGCGGTTACGGCGGCGGCGGCGGCAGCCGTGACGGCGGCGGCGGCGGCGGTGGCTACGGCGGTGGCCGCAGCGGCGGCGGCGGTGGATACGGCGGCGGTGGCGGCGGCTACGGCGGCGGTGGACGCAGCGGCGGCGGTGGCGGCTACGGCGGTGGTGGCGGCGGCGGTGGTCGCTTCGGCGGTGGCGGCGGCGGTGGTGAAGGCGATGGCGACGGCTTCCGTCCGCGTCGTCCGCGTCCCGAGTTCGACGCTCCGGTGGAACGCGGTCCGCGTCAGCCGGGCACAGTGAAGTTCTTCAAGGCCGACAAGGGCTTTGGCTTCATTACCCCGGACAATGGCGAAGCCGATGTGTTCGTTCACATCTCCGCCGTTGAGCGTTCGGGCTTCCAGGCACTCGACAGCGGCCAGCGCGTCTCCTTCGAGACCGAGCCGGATCGTCGTGGCAAGGGACCGAAGGCGGTCGACCTGCAACTGCTCGAAGGTGAAGCTGGCGGTGACGCCGGTCATGCCGACAACGACGGCGACGGTTACGACGACTGATCGTCAGCCTGACGAGAACAATATTCGGCGGCCCCTTCCGGGGCCGTCGTCTTTTTTAGCCCGGCGCAGCTTTCCGTGCCTGTTCCAGCCCCGGTGATATCCCTGCAATGATCCGTCCCGTGCAATCTGAAGACCTTCCGTTCCTACTCGCCATCAACAATGCCTGCATTCCTGGCGTCGGCGAACTGGACATGCCACGGCTTCGGCATCTGCTCGATCAAGCCGCCCATGTACTGGTGGCCGAGATCAAATCCGCCCCCGCCGGCTTTCTCCTGTGCCTGCATGAAGGGGCCGTGTATGGCAGTGCAAACTATCGCTGGCTGAGCGATCGCTTTTCCCGCATGGCCTATGTGGACCGGATTGCGGTGGCCGATGGTCATCGCGGGCTTGGTCTCGGAGATCGTCTGTACCAGGCGCTTTTGGATGCTGAGGCCGGGTCCGCCCGACCGATCACCTGTGAGGTCAACGAACGGCCGGCCAATCCGGGCTCGCTTCGGTTTCACACCCGGCTGGGATTCCGGCCCGTCGGCCATCTCGACCATGGCGACAAGGCCGTGGTGTTTCTGGCACGTCCGGCAGAGGAAGCCACTGCATGAACTACCGCCACGCCTATCACGCCGGCAACATCGGCGACGTCCTGAAACACGCCGTGCTCGCCTGCTGCCTGGTCTACATGCAGCGCAAGGCCGCGCCCTTCCGGGTACTCGACACCCATGCCGGCATCGGCAGCTATCCGTTGTCGCTTGAAGAGATGCAGAAAACCGGTGAGTGGGAACGCGGCATCGGCCGGGTGCTGGCAGAACCCTGTCCCGAGCCGGTCGCCAAGGTGCTTGCCCCCTGGCTCGACGCGGTCAAGGCCGCCAATCCGTCCGGCACCCTGGACGTCTATCCCGGATCGCCCGCCCTCACCCGCGCCCTGCTGCGCCCGCAGGATCGGATGACCCTGACCGAATTGCATCCGGCAGACTATGAAACGCTGTCACAACGCTTTGCCGGAGATCATCAGGTCAAGGTCATTCACCTCGACGGCTGGCTTGCCCTTGGCAGCTTCGTTCCGCCCAAAGAAAAGCGTGGCCTGGTCCTGATCGACCCCGCCTTCGAGGTCACCGACGAATTCGAGCGTATTGCCGATGGCCTCATCAAGGCCTGGAAGCGCTGGCCGGGCGGGATGTATCTTCTGTGGTATCCGATGAAGGACTGGCGTGCGGTGAAGCAGTTGCATGCCACGCTGGAAGAGGCGGGGCTGCGCGATATCCTGGCCCTGGAACTCAGCATCGGCCGCAGCGATCCGGACAGCCCGATGCGGGGCTCCGGCATGACACTGGTCAATGCGCCCTTCACCCTTGCCGAAGACATGCGCATCGCCCTGCCCTGGTTGCGGGACATTCTCGCAGAAGGCCCCGGCGCGGCGGCGCATGTGCACCAGGTGGTGCCGGAATAGGTCTCGCAGAGGCGGCCCTGCACGGGTCCGGCGCTGACCGCCAGCCACTCCCTTTCGGTCTGGCAAGGGCCAGGCTGAGACGGCTTTAACCTTGACGCTGACAGAGCGCTGAGCCAAGGTCGACGCACGGCGTGAGACTTGCCGTTGGGGATTTCGCACATGTTCAGCACTCTTCGGATGTCCCACCTGTGCTTTGTGGCCTGTCTGCTGGCCACCGCTTCGGGGCTGGCATTGCCCGTCCAGGCACAGGAGCAGGTCTATTTCTCCAGCACGGCCGAGCCACGTTTGCCCGCGTGTGACAGTCCGGCCGTCCAGAGTGCCGTCGCGGGGCGGGTGGCTTCGGCGGACGCGCTCTACTACGGCGGCCGCACCATTACGGTCATCGACCGGATTGCCGAGACTGCATACAAAGCCAACGGCATCAGCCCGCTGGCCCGCCGCTTCTGCACCGGCATCGCGACCCTGTCCGATGGCAGCCGGCACACTGTCCACTACGCCCTTGTTCAGCACGGCGGCTTCGTTGGCCTGTCCTGGGGGGTCGATGCCTGCCTGAACGGCCTTGACCGTTGGTATGTGCACGATGCCTCATGCCGCACTGTTCGTCCTTGATTGCGGCGCGCGGGTTGTCACTCTGACGGGAGCGAGTAATGTTTCGATCCGGAGCCCGGCGTTTCGCCGCCGCGCTTGTCAGCCTTGTCGCCCTGGGTACGACCTGTGCCTCCGCCAACGAAGACCGGGCGGGTGACTTCGACTTCTATGTCCTCGCACTGTCCTGGTCGCCGACCTATTGTTCGGAAGCCGGATCCCGTGCCGACCCGCAGCAGTGCCGGGCCTCGCGGCCGTTCCGGTTCATCGTGCACGGTCTGTGGCCGCAAAAGGAAAGGGGCTGGCCTGACTTCTGCCCGCTTCCGCGTGACATTCAGCCCAGCCCCGAGGTCATAACCGGCATGTTCGACATCATGCCGAGCCGCGGTCTCCTGCAACATCAGTGGCGCAAGCATGGCAGTTGCAGCGGGCTGAGCCCTTCGGCCTATTTCGACCTGACGCGCGCTGCCTATGATAAGATCAAGATCCCGGCTGCCTTCCAGAACCTGCGCAACGGCGGTCGAATTGGGCCGGATGCCGTGGAAATGGCCTTTCGGTTGTCAAATCCAGGCCTGCGCGACACCGCGATCGCTGTGACCTGCACCAATGGCAAGCTGCAGGAAGTTCGGGTGTGTTTCGACAAGGGGCTGAATTTCCGGTCCTGTCGCGGTGTGGACCGTGCGGGCTGCCGCGCGCGCGTGGTCGACGTCCCCCCGCCCAGACAATAGGGCAGAGCCTGACGCACATTTGTAGAGATCGGGGTTAGCGAAGCGCTCGATTAACTGTTTTTGAGATAGGTCCGGACGCGGCCGGCTCCAAAAGTGGCAGAAACTGCCTTAGCGGGGCAGTTCAAGCTTCAGCTTGTCGTCGATATACTGGCGACGCAACCGTTCGACCCGGAGTGTCATGACCTGCACAGGACCGCTGTCGATGGCAAACATGACGTCTTTGGCCGCCTCGTGAACCGCCATGCGATAGTCATGCAGGGGCTTCTCGGCGAATGCCGGGCGCATATGCTCGAAAGAGGGGCCGGAAAGAACATAGAACATGCAGGCCAGAAGCCCGGTCTCCATGAGACAACGGGCAACCCAAAATCTGCTCCAGAGCTGTGCAACTGCCAAATCCAAGGCTCCATCCATCCGCGCCTCGGACAAGCTAGTCGCAATCCTTTAAAGAACCTTAAGACAATCCGATAGAGTTTAGCTCAAAGATCGCAGCGATTTCAGTGTATTTGGCGCTTGATGGCAGGGCCGCGCCATGCACAGTTGGGTTCCCGCCCCCGGTTCATCGCCTTCCCCAGGCCGAGGTGAACGGCCTTTGACCATTGCCCCTCTGGAGTAGCCTGCCCATGCTGATCCTTCGCTCGTCCCCCGCCTCCCCCTTCGGCCGCAAGGTCAAGATTGCTGCCAGTGTTCTTGGCCTTATCGATCGCATCTCCATCGACATGGCGGACACCACCAATCCGGAAGACATCATCCGGGTGCAGAACCCGTTGGGCAAGATCCCGGCCCTGATCCTGGAAGACGGCACTGTGCTCTACGACAGCCGGGTCATTGTCGAGTATCTGGACTTTGTCGCCGGTGGTGGCCGGATCATTCCCGCCGACCTGTCCCGGTTCGAGATCCTGCGCCTGCAGGCAATGGCCGACGGCATGAACGACGCCAGCATCCTGCAGGTCTATGAAAAGCGCGTCAGGCCGGAAGAGCGGCGTCATCCAGACTGGGTGGCCTATCAGGCTGACAAGGTCGCACGCGCCTTGTCTGCGCTGGAGGCCGCCCCGCCGCGCATGATTTCACGGCCGGATGTCAACATCGGCGAGATCGCGCTGGCCTGCGCCCTTGGCTATCTCGACCTGCGCTTCAAGGGCACCTGGCGCAGCGCCTGCCCACATCTGGAGGCCTGGCTGGGCAGCTTTGAGACGCATGTGCCGATGTTCGCCAAGACCCGGATCGAACCGGTGGAGTGGTAAGACCTGATAGGGGCAGCGGGCCAGACGGCTCGCCTTGCCCCTTCTACCCCTGACGAGGTCCGGCAGGGGTCCGCCGGCCGCCGAACGCCTTGTCACCAAGCAATTGCAAAGCCCGGCGGCCCGAACGCAAGGCCATACCCGCGTCGTGCTGGATCGCCAGCAGAGACGGGGTCAGCAGCAGCACGAGCAGCAGACCAAAGCCGAGGCCATAAGCCAGGGTGATCACGGTCGGCAGCAGGAACTGCGCCGCCCGGCTCGCCTCGAACAGCAGCGGCGCAAGGCCAAAGACGGTCGTCGCCGTCGTCAGGATCACCGCGCGCAGGCGGTCGCAAACGCCGTCAACGATCGCCTGGCGGAACGGTTTCACCGCACGATGCTCGTCAATCGTGGTCACGAGAACGATGGAATCGTTGATGATGATGCCCGCCATGCCGATGAACCCGATGATGGAGAACATCGACAGCGGCAGGCCATGCAGATAGTGCCCCCAGATCATGCCGATGGCCCCGAACGGGATCACCAGCATGATGATCAGGGGACGGGTCCAGGATTCGAAAATCCACGCCAGCGTCAGATAAATCCCCGCCAGACACAGGGACAGGCCAAGCAAGGCATCGCGCAGGAAATCACTTTCCTGCTCTGCCAGACCGCCCAGTTCGGTTTCGATGCCATAGGCGCTGGCTATCTCGGGCAGGATCCGCCCCTTCAGCGTATCCATCACCTCAACCGCCGCTGACGCATCATCCTCGGAAATGTCACCGGTGACCCGAAGGGTCCGCAGCCCGCCCTCGCGCCGCACGGACGAGAAGCCATAGTCTGCGGTTACAGTCACAACCTCGTTCAGCGCAACATATGTTCCGCCGGGAGACTTGACCCGGGTTTCATAGAGGAACGCCGCGTTGGTTTCCTCATCCGGCATGTTGACCTTGATGGTCACCGTGCGCCGGTCGAGCGGAAACTCGACCACCTCGATGCCTTCCAGGCGATCGCGCAGTTCCTTTGCAATCTGCTCGGACCGGAAGCCGAGCGCCTCGCCCTTGGGCGTCAGGCGGACGGTGAGTTCGGTCTTGTCGAAGGCCATGGTGTCTTCAAGCGCCCCGACACCCGACAGAGCTGAAAGCTGCCGCTTCAGGTCTTCGGCCGCCGTCTTGAGCGTATCGGCAGACCCACCGCGCAGGCGCACGTCGATCGCCTGGCCGCCTGGACCCGAACGTCCGCCGCGCAGCGACAGGGTCTCCAGCAGCGGCGTCGCCCTCACTTCCTTCTCCCAGTCGGAGAGGAACCGATTTGCCGAATAGGGCCTGAGATCCGGGTCGATCAGTTCGATGTCGATACTGCCCAGTTGATCCGGATCCTTGGTCTCACCAGCCCGGAACCCCCATCCGGAACTGCCGCCGACCTGGGTCAGGGCAAACAACACGGGCGCCGTGCCATACTGGTCGCGATAGCGTTCGTTCACGCTCGCCAGCGCCCGTTCCATCTCCCGCAGCATCGCCTTTGTGTCGTCGCGGGCTGCCCCGGGCATCATCGCGACATTGGCGGAGACCACTGCCCGCTCCGGCGAATTGAAGAACCGCCAGGGCACGGTGCCATCGACATAAAGGCTGAAGGTCAGCAGCAGGACCATGATACCGCCGCCGAGCACCGGATAGCGCAACTTCAGCACCAGCGCGGTAAACGGACGGAACATCCGGTCGACGAACCATTCAAAGCCCCGGTTGAAGACGCGGTTCGGCCAGTCGAACCAGGACTGTTTCTGGTTCGCTGCGGCAATCGCGTGTTTCATATGGGCCGGCAGGATCAGGAAGGATTCAATCAGGCTGGCGGCAAGCACAATGCCAACTGTGACCGGAATGTCCTGGATCAGTGATCCAAACCGGCCGCCGACGATGGCAAGGCCCGAAAAGGCGATCATGGTCGTAAGCGACGCCGCAATCACCGGGGCCGTCATCCGGCGGGCAGCAAGCGAGGCGGCATCCGTTGGTGAATATCCCCGCTTGGCCAGTTGATCCGCATGCTCGCCGACGACGATGGCATCATCAACCACGATGCCAAGACAAATGATGAGCGCAAACAGCGACATCATGTTCAGCGTCATGCCAAAGGCATACATCATGCCGAGGGTGGCTGCCATGGCCACCGGGATACCGGCGGCAACCCAGAAGGCCGTACGGGCCGACAGGAACAGAAACAGGAACAGGAGAACCAGCAGAAGACCGACGATGCCGTTTTCGACCAGAATGTTGAGCCGGTCGACAATCTCCTGCGTCCGCGTCTCCGTCAGAACGATCTGAACGCCGGCCGGAAGCGTCTGCCGCATATCTGCTACCGTCTTCTCGACCTGCGACTGGATCTTGATCGTATCGCCCTGCGCGTTGCGGTCGATACGCAACACGACAGCCGGCTGTCCTTCATGGAAATAGGCAATGCCCCGTTCGGCGCCTTCGGTGGCAATGTTGGCAACCGCCCGCAGCACCAGCGCTTCGCCGCCGGCGGGCGCCCGAATCCGGATATCACCCAGATCCGTCTCGCTGCGCCGGTCTGCCCCCGTGCGCAGCCGTGCCGCCCCATTGGCGATGTTCCCGGCCGGTGCTGCTTCTGCCTCGGTACCGATTGCGGTGGCCACATCCTGCAGCGTCAGGTCATGCCGGATCAGATCCACCTCGCGCAAGCTGACCCGGATGATCGGATCTGCGACACCGCGCACGGTGACTTTTGTAACGCCAACGCGAAACAGCCGGCTCTGCAGGTCGTCGGCGAGACGTCCGATCTGTTCGACATCAACCGGCCCGTAGATGACCACATTGGTCACCCGGTCCCGGAACCCGCCCCGCGCCACCTCCGGCTGTTCGGCGCCAGCCGGCAGGTTGGCCCGGGTCTGGTCGACAGCGGACTTCACCTCCTCCGAGGCGCGCGCCATGTCCCAGTCGGCTTCGAAGGTCAAGGTGAAGGTCGCAACGCCCTGCCGTGCGACGGTCTGGGCCTCCTCGACGCCCTCGACAGCCAGCAACGGTGGCGCCAGCACCTCCACCACACCCCGGTCCATGTCCTCGGGGCCTGCCCCTGCCCAGCGCACGGTGACGGTCATGGTCTCGTTGACCACGTCCGGGAAATACTGCGTCCGGATCTGCAGGGCAGCAAAGATGCCGGCAAGCACCATCACCATCAGCAACAGGTTCGCCGCAGTCCCGTGCCGGACCATGTAATCGAGAAATGAACCGAACTTTGCGCCGCCGGGTGTCCGCATGGCCTAGCCCCTCCGGCCGGCGCGGGCCTCGATGCGCTCGACCAGCGCTTTCGAGACTTCCGGCTGTTGCAGGGCTTCGATCAGGCGTGCCTTGCGATCCTGCGGCATCCGGCTCGCCTCCAATTGCGCCAGAAGGGCCGCACGCCGCTCCGGATCGAGGACCACCACATCGGACGGCGGTGTTACCGGTGCAGCGGAAAGTGCGGCCGGCGGGGTAGCGGTCGGGCTGGCCGGCCGCTTCTGGATCCGGATCCCTGCTCCGAGTTGCGGCAGCCGTTCGCGCACATAGTCCCGGCCGAAGGGAACGTCGCTGACGATCACCTCATCGCCGCGTCGCCGCAGGATGCGAGCCTGGAGTTCCTCCAGCCGGTCGCCCTCGCCAACAACGAGAATCCGACCATCTTCTGTGGCAGCGCTGACCGGCAAAAGTGCCACGCCGGACAAGGCCGGCTCCTCGACCTCGACCGTCACGAAATCGCCCGGACGAAACACCGTGTCGGCGGTGACATCAAGGCTGGCAAACAGCGTACGCCCGGCCTCGCCATCGCCGACGACAGCCGCGACCCGTTCCAGCAGCCCGCGAGCCTCGATCCTGCGTTCGCCGAGGGACAGAATGGCACGAACGGGTTGCGGCAACAGCCGCCCGTCATCGCCCAAAAGGCGCGAGAACTGTTCGGTCGAGACAGAGAACCGCACTTCAAGCGCGGTCGGATCAATCAGATTTGCCAGCGCTTCATTCGGCGACACCCGTCGGCCCAGGGTCACGCCAACCGTATCGAGGATCCCGTCAAACGGCGCGGTCACCGTGGACTCCGACAGGACGCGCTCGGCGTCCTGAACCGCGACCTCACCGCGCTTGACGGCGAAGTCCGTGCGTTCGATCCGCTTGCGGGCCGAGACGACCGACTGCAGGCGGTTGTTCAGGGACTGTTCGATCGAGGCCACGGCGAGCTGCTCCTGCTCGACCAGCGCCATTGTCGAATACCCTTTTTCCATCAATTGCTTCTGGCGGTCGAGCGCTTGCTTGCGCAATTCAACCTGCTGCCGGGTGGCTTCAAGCTCGCGTTCGGCCGCGCCGATCGCTTCTTCGGCTTCCGCCTTGTCGGATTGGGCATCGGCGAGATTGGCCTGGGCATCAAGCAGCCGCGACGTCGCCTCCGCCGGGTCGATCCGCAAGAGCACGTCACCGGCCTTCACCCGCGCACCGTCACGGAATGCGTCGGACATCTCGACCAGCCGGCCATCCGAAGATGCGCGCAGTTGCAGCGTTTTCCAGCTGCGAATCTGGCCATAAGCCGTGATCTGCGGTGCCACGGTGATGGCTTCGAGTGTCGCGGTATTGGCGATGAAGCTGCGCTCTGAGGGCGGCTGAAGCCGCGTCTCGCGCGGTGTCGTCATGGCGCTGTAGAACCGGTAGCTGCCAAAGCCGATAGTGCCCAGCATCACGGCAAACAGAAATAGCCCCATGATGCTACGCAGAACAAACCGCATGCCGCCTCTCCCTCATGGCTGCCTTCAGATCCGTAGTTGGCATCTTATACAGCGAACATTGCCCAAACGAGGGCGGAAAACCCTTCAAGTGGGACAACTTATCGCGAAAACAAAAAAGGCCCGGTGACAAGCACCGGGCCTTTGCGCTGCTAAGAGGGCAGCTTGTCTTAGAACTTGTAGCTCACGCCGGCGCGAATGGTCGACGTCTGGGTCTCGGTGCGGTAGCGAACCGGGCCGAGGTTGAAGCTGTCGCGGCCATAGTCGGCATAAAGATATTCGACACGAGCGGTGATGTTGTCGGTCACAGCGCCTTCGACACCGGCACCGGCAACCCAGCCGAGCTGGGTGTCATCATGCTTGCCGGTCGGAGCACGCACGGCCAGGTCGGCGATGGCCAGACCACCGGTACCATAGACCATGAAGCGGTCGAAGGTCACACCGAGACGACCACGCAGGCTACCGTTCCAGTTGGAGCTGGTGCGGACGTTGATGCCATTGGACACGCGGCTCTTGTTGTAGTCGGTGTACTGCAGGTCGGCTTCGACACCAGCGATGAAGTTCGGGAAGATCTCATGGTTGTAGCCACCATGGATACCGAGACCGACGCCATTCGTTTCAGCCTTGAACTTGCCGGTTGCTGCGGAGTCGGTACGGAACTTTGCCCAGCCCCATCCGAGGTTGCCACCGAAGTAGAACCCGGACCAGTTGAAACGGGAATTGTCGACCGGCGCGCTGTAGTCGGCTGCCGGATAGGACGACTGCGGAAGGTCGGCCGCAAACGCCTGGCCGGAAACGGCGGCGAGAACGGCGAGGGAGACGCCGGCTGCTGCAAGACGCTTCATGATCATGCTCCACACATTACTGTTACGAACAAAAAATGGTCACCTGAAGAAGGGACCGCGCCGAGACAGTGTATGGCGGCAATCCCCAACCTCACCCGCATTCAGGTATGGGCTCGATTTGTGTCCGAAAAATTAGCGGAATGAGGAGAAACCGTGGCGCGAACGGGGTATCTTTCGGCATGGTTAGGGCTTGGTTAATGCCCTGAAACCTCAGGATTCGAGCCGTCTCGATGGTGCTTCGGGAGCATGGTCCCGATGCCCCGGAAGCCCGGACCCCAGTTCTGATCCGGCAACCGACTGCACAGCGTATGGCATGCACAAAAGCCAAAATGCTGGACACGCGAGAAAGAAACCCCATGACCTCATCCACCGGAACCGTCCTGATCACCGGGGCGTCAAGCCGCATTGGCGCTGCGATTGCACAGGACCTCGCTGCCCATGGCTGGGCCCTTGTCCTGCACGCCCATACCGGTCTTGCCCGGGTCGAGGAACTGGCCCGGGCGATCCGTTCCGGCGGTGGCACCTGCGCGATCATTGCCGCCGACCTCACCCGGTCAGATGGCCCTGGGGACCTGATGCGAGAGGTCGCCAGCCTGCCCCTCGGCCCGCTGTCATGCCTTGTCAACAATGCCTCGATCTTCCAGCCCGATGAACTCGGCGCGCTGGACGAGGCCCTGTTCGACCGGCATTTTGCCATCCACGTGAAGGCCCCGCTGTTTCTGACCGACGCATTCGCACGCCAACTGCCGGATGGACACGACGGCCTTGTGGTCAACCTGATCGACCAGCGGGTCTGGAAGCCGACCCCCAAGTTCATGTCCTATGCCCTCTCCAAAAGCGCTTTGTGGGAACAGACCCGGATGGCCGCCCAGGCGCTGGCCCCGCGGATTCGGGTCAATGCCATCGGGCCCGGCCCCAGTTTCCGCAACGAACGGCAAAGTGAAGCGGATTTCCGCAGGCAGCAGGAGGCTGTGCCGCTTCGCCGTGGCCCGGCACCCGAGGACTTCGGCGCGACCGTGCGCTATTTCTGGGCCGCACGATCCGTCACTGGCCAGATGCTGGCACTTGATGGCGGACAGCACCTTGCCTGGGAAACCGCCGACGTGGTGGGCGTCGGCGAGTAAGCATCCACCGGTCCAATAGCCGGCGACGTCTTCGGCTTTGGGGAGATCCGGTATAGTCTCGACGTTCTGCCCTGAAGATTCGCGGTGGCCACAAAGCCCGCCGGCGCAAGCGATTGTAGTCATGTCCAGCAGCCGTTCCCGATCCGACACGCCCGAAGAGGCCGAGGAAGTCGTTGAAACCGTCCAGCCCACCGTGAACTTTCTGGCGGCTGACACGGAGAACGCGACGGGCCTAGTCGGTGTCGAGGTCATTGCCGATGTGGTGAAGCGCCTGCCGATGGGGCCTGGCGTTTATCGCATGCTCGATGTGAACGGCGATGTCCTTTACGTCGGCAAGGCGCGCAGCCTGAAGAAGCGGGTCACCAACTACACCCGGCTGCAGGGGCAATCGAACCGGATCATGCGGATGATCATGGCGACCGCCGCCATGGAGTTCGTGCTGACACGCACGGAAACCGAAGCGCTGCTGCTTGAAGCCAATCTGATCAAGCGCCTGCGCCCGCGCTTCAACGTGCTTTTGCGCGACGACAAGTCGTTCCCCTATATCCTGATCACGGGCGACCATGCCTCTCCGGCGATCGTCAAGCATCGCGGCGCCCGTCGGCGCAAGGGCGACTACTTCGGCCCGTTTGCCTCGGCGACGGCCGTCGGCCGGACGATCAATGCGCTGCAGAAGGCGTTCCTGATCCGCAACTGCACCGACAGCTATTACGACAACCGCTCAAGGCCCTGCCTGCTGTACCAGATCAAGCGCTGTGCAGGCCCCTGCACCGGCGAAATTTCATCGCAAGGCTATGCTGACCTTGTCGGCGAAGCGAAGGCATTCCTGTCCGGCAAGAGCCAGCTGGTAAAGCAGCAGTTGGCCGCCCATATGGAGGCCGCCTCTCAGCAGCTCGATTTCGAGCACGCGGCCGTCTACCGCGACCGGCTGGCGGCGCTGTCGCATATCCAGGCGCACCAGGGCATCAATCCGCAGACCGTCGAGGAGGCGGACGTGGTCGCGATCCATCAGGAAGGCGGCCAGACCTGCGTCCAGGTGTTCTTCTTCCGCACCGGCCAGAACTGGGGCAACCGGGCTTACTTCCCCAAGGCTGACAAGTCGCTGGAAGAGGCCGCCGTTCTGGAAAGCTTCCTTGCCCAGTTCTACGATGACAAGCCCGCCCCCCGACTGATCCTGCTGTCGCACGAGATCGAGGAGCAGGAACTGCTGGCGGCCGCCTTGAGCGAGAAGGCCGAGCACAAGGTCGAGATCGCCGTGCCCAAGCGCGGCGAGAAGAAGGATCTCGTCGACCACGCCATGACCAACGCCCGCGAGGCGCTGGGGCGGCGGCTGGCGGAAACCTCGAGCCAGGCCCGTCTCCTGGAAGGCGTCGCGGAAGTATTCGGTCTCCCGGCCACGCCGCGCCGCATCGAGGTCTACGACAACTCGCATATCATGGGCACCAATGCGGTCGGCTGCATGATCGTCGCCGGACCGGAAGGCTTCGCCAAGGGCCAGTACCGCAAGTTCAATATCAAGTCCGAGACGATCACCCCGGGTGACGACTTCGGCATGATGCGCGAGATGCTGACGCGGCGCTTCAGCCGGCTGCTCAAGGATCACGCCAGAACGCCGGTCGAGAGCGAAGAGAGCGCGAGCGAAACACAAGCGGTGCTTGAGTTTGCAGCTGGTGGCAACGATGAAGACGACGACGGGTTGCCCCAGGCAGACATGCCGGCATGGCCGGATGTTGTGTTCATCGACGGCGGCCTCGGTCAGCTCAATGCGGTGCGGGAGATCCTGACCGAGCTCGGCATCACGGATGTTCCCCTCGTCGGCATCGCCAAGGGGCCGGACCGGGATGCGGGCCGGGAGAAATTCTTCATGGAAGGACGGCCGTCCTTCATGCTGCCGGAACGCGATCCGGTGCTCTATTTCGTCCAGCGTCTGCGGGACGAGGCGCACCGCTTCGCCATTGGCACCCACCGCGCCAAGCGGTCAAAGGAGATTGCGAAAAACCCGCTGGATGACATCGCCGGCATCGGACCGACGCGCAAACGCGCGCTGCTGCGCCACTTCGGCACCGCCAAGGCCGTCTCCAAGGCAGGGATCGAGGATCTGATGGCGGTCTCTGGCATTTCCGAAACCGTTGCCCGGCTGATCTACGATCATTTCCATGACTGACCTTGCATGTTAAACGGACCGGGGAACCGCGCTGCAGCGCAGCAAGAAACAGGCCGGAGACTGACCACCCATGAGCACAGCACCGGCTCGCCCATCCCGTCTTCGCCGCACCGTCAAAGCGCTGTTCCGGCTTGCGGCCTGGACTGGCCTGCTGCTCGGCCTGCTGATGGCGTTCCTGTCGGTTCTCCCCTTTGTCGCACCGGACTTCTGGTTCGCCGACAACATGAGCTTTTTCCTGCCGCAGCTTCTCATCGGCGGGGCACTGGCCCTTTGCGGCGCACTCGCCTGCCGTCTGGTTGCGCGCCGCCGGCTGAAGGGCAGTGTCTTTGCGACCTTTGCGCTGATCGTGGTCCTGTGTCTGGTCACGGGCACGGCATTGACCAGTCTGCGCACCGCGAGTGTCCAGGCGCTCGGGCGGAGCGGGCCGGCCAGTGCAAACGGTGAACAAGGCACACCGTTCCGCGTCGTCTCGATCAACCTGGAAATGCGCTATCTGGGCGACCCGGGCTTCATGGGATATCTGGAGAACCTGAACGCCGAAGTGCTGGTGTTCCAGGAAACCAACTGGCGCCAGCAGCTGCACTACCGCGAAAAAGTGATGAAGGAAACCGGCCCGCTTCCCGGCCTTGGACCTTATTCCACCCAGTTTCGTGTCGGCGACCTCGGCAGCATCGTCTTCTTCTCCCGGCATCCGATCCTTTCCAGCGAGAGCATTCGCATCGATGATGTCTGCGGCCATGGCCGTTGGGGGCAACGCGAGATCCTGCGCATCTCGCTGGATGTGGCAGGCAAGCCGGTGACCTTTGTCGCACTCCATCCGGAAAGCCCGCGCACGCCTTGCCGTTTCGAGGCCCGCCAGGCCTATTACGCTGCCCTTGGGCTGGAACTGGCACGGCTCAGTCGCGACAGCCGAGATCCGGTCATTCTTGCCGGTGACTGGAACATGTCACCCTGGTCGGCTCATTTCAGCCAGTTGCTCGAAGCCGGCGGCTTGAAGACCCGTTTCCCGTCCTTCATGCCGGTCATCACCCGCTTCTTCTTTGACTACCGGTTGAGCTGGTTCCTCGGATCGGCGGTCGACCATATCGCGGTCTCGCCGGACATCGCGATCACGGCGGTCGCTCTTGGCCCCGATATCGGCTCCGATCACGTTCCCCTTATTGCCGACCTCCAGTTGCCCTGACGCTGTCCGCTTCGCGATCCACAGCAAAGTCCGGCACAGGCAGAAGACGCGTTGAGCCGGCCGGCCCGAGCGGCAAGAGTGACATCCGACAGGCACGCGATTCTTCGCCACCTCTGGAAAAACTCTGCCGGAAAGCCAATGGCCAAGCTCTATTTCAACTACTCGTCGATGAACGCTGGCAAGTCGACAGTGCTGCTGCAGGCCTCCTACAACTACGTCGAACGCGGCATGAACACGCTGCTGATGACTGCAGCGGTCGATGATCGCGCCGGTGTCGGACGCATTTCATCGCGCATCGGCCTGACGGCGGAAGCCGACATCTTCCAGTTGGACGATGACCTCTACGAGCATATCCGCAAGGCGCATGAAAGCCGGCCGGTCGATGCCGTCTTCGTCGACGAAGCGCAGTTCCTGAGCGAGGCACAGGTCTGGCAACTTGCCCACGCCTCCGACCGGCTCGGTATGCCGGTGATGTGCTTCGGCCTCAGGACCGACTTCCAGGGCCAGTTGTTCCCTGGCAGCAAGGCGCTGCTCGCCCTGGCCGACAGCCTGAAGGAAATCAAGACGATCTGCTGGTGCGGCCGCAAGGCAACCATGGTTGCCCGGCTTGACGGCGCCGGCCGGATCGTCGAGGAAGGAGAGCAGGTGGTGATCGGCGGCGAGGATGCCTATGTCTCGCTGTGCCGCCGCCACTGGGTCGACAAAGATCTGGGACAGGGACCGGGCAAACCGGCCTGACCCGTCAGCAAGGATTAAGGGACCATGCTCGGCAAATTGTTCGGATCGCTGTTCAAGTCGGGCGAGCCCAAGGCTCCGGAAGGCCCGACCGCTCAGGAAGACTACAAGGGCTTCCTGATCCTGGCCGAGCCGCGCCAGGTCGGCGGCCAGTGGCAGATCGCCGGCCGCATCCTCAGGGAAAAGGACGGCGTGGCACAGGAACACGTCTTCATCCGCGCCGATCAGTTGCCGACCCGTGAAGAAGCCGCCGAATTCATGCTGCGCAAGGCACGCAGCATGATCGACCAGCAGGGCGACGGTATCTTCCGCTGATAAGGGCCTCAGCCCGCGCGGCACGCTGCCAATCGCCGCAACTGCCGGCCTTCAGCGTCAAAGTTTGACGGATCGAGCCAGGCCTCGAACCCCGCCTTCAGCTTCGGCCACTCTGTCTCAAGGATCGAGAACCAGGCCGTGTCCCGGTTTCGCCCCTTGTAGACCATCGCCTGACGAAACGTCCCCTCATAGGTGAACCCCAGACGTGTCGCGGCGCCGCGTGAGGCGGCGTTCTGATCGTCGCATTTCCACTCGTAGCGGCGGTTGCCAAGATCCTCGAAGGCATGGCGCATCATCAGATACATCGCCTCCGTCGCCAGTGCGCCTCTCTGCAGCGCCGGGCTGTAGCTGATGTGGCCGACCTCGATGCTGCCATTGGCCGGATCGATCCGCAGAAAGCTGGCGACCCCGACCGCCTTGCCGCTCTGCAGGTCGAGAACCACGTAGAACAGTGGATCTCGTCCGGCCGCCAACGGACCATAGAAGGCCTCGAAGGCAACAAGATCGGCAAAAGGGCCATAGGCAAGATAGGTCCAGTTCCGACCGACCGCGTCCGCCTGATAGGCGTCGAAAAGCTCCTTCCCATGGCGGGACAGGTCCAGCCGCTCCAGCCGGCAGAAGCGGCCCTCCAGCACCCGCCCGTCGGGAACACGAGCACCGGCCCAGTTCGCAACGGGACTGCCGACAGGCAGGCCGAGATCCGACAATGGCATGACACACTCCTGTGATTTCCTTTGAGTTACATAGCGGCAGAACCGGCCCTGCAAAAGAACCGCGCCCTCTCAAAGCAGGGAACCAGTTTCCACCAGGCGCGCCGATGCCGGACCTGGGTGCGTTGACACCCGCGCCCTGCACATGCTTGTGTCGCCCGGATCACCCTGCCCTCACAGTGACTGAGCCCTTCATGGCCCGAAACGTTATCCTCAGCCTGCCGAACATCCTGACCTACGCACGGATTCTGGCGATCCCGGCGGTCGTGGCCTGCTTTTACTTCGACGGAAACACCCCGCGCTGGGTCGCCCTTGCCATCTTCATCGCGGCAGCCGTGACCGATTTCTTCGATGGCTATCTCGCCCGTGCCTGGCAGCAGCAATCGGCCCTTGGCCGCATGCTTGACCCGATCGCCGACAAGCTTCTCGTTGCCGTCTGCCTGATCCTGCTCGTCGACAAGGGCGATATTGGCGGCTGGTCGCTGATTGCGGCCATCATCATCCTGTGCCGGGAAATCCTTGTCTCCGGATTGCGGGAGTTTCTCGCCGAACTGCGGGTCAGCGTCCCGGTGACCAAGCTGGCCAAATGGAAGACCACATTCCAGCTGGTCGCCGTCGCCTTGCTGGTTGCGGGTCCTGCCGGTGAGACGGTTCTGCCCGGCACGATGCTCGCCGGCTTGATCGCCCTGTGGATTGCGGCCATGCTGACGCTTTACACCGGATATGACTATTTCCGCGCCGGCATCGGGCATCTCATCGACGAATAGCCAACCGGCACCCGGACAAGGACGCCAAACCATGCTGATCCGCTATTTTGCCTGGGTGCGCGAGCGCGTTGGCCTCGATCAGGAGACGGTGGACCTGCCGCCTTCAGTTGAGACAGTCGCCGATGTGATCGCCTGGCTGCAGACCGTCGATGATGCGCATGGCCATGCCTTTGCCGATGCCGACGCCATCCGGGCTGCGCTCGACCAGGTGCATGTCGAGACGGATGCCACCATTGCCGGCGCCCGCGAGATCGCCTTTTTTCCTCCGATGACGGGGGGCTGACATGAGCCCGCGCCTGGTCGTCCGTGTGCAGCCCGAAGATTTTGACCCGGCCAGGGAAGCCGCCCTGCTGACCCATGGCCGCACCGATGTCGGCGCGCTCGTGACCTTCACGGGCCTTTGCCGCGACGAAAGCGGCCGTCTTGCCGCGCTGGAACTCGAGCATTTTCCGGGCATGGCCGAAGCACAGCTGACGCGGATCGCCGAAGATGCGCTCGTGCGCTGGCCTCTCACTGGCCTGGTTGTCCTGCACCGGCATGGCCGGATTACGCCCGGCGAGAACATCGTTTTCGTCGCTGCAGCCTCTTCGCATCGGCAAGCGGCTTTCGAGGCGGCCGACTTTCTGATGGATTTTCTCAAGTCCCGCGCGCCGTTCTGGAAGAAGGAAATCCCGGCCAGCGGCACGGGCGGTGACTGGGTTGACGCACGCGACAGCGACGAGGCGCGACTGGCGCGCTGGTAACGCCATCTCGTCAGTCCCAGCCTTGACGACGCCACAAAACTGACCGACTGGTCTATTCTGTCCATCTGCCGCTGCCTTGCGGCGCGTTGTCCTTTCCCCGCCCGCAAGGGCTCCCGAGGTATCCCATGACTGACCCGATCCGGCCAACTGGCCCGGATGCACGGCCGCATCCCGGCCTCTCCTTCCTTGAATTCGTCATCATGATTGCCGCCTTGATGGCGCTGAATGCGCTGGCCATGGACATCATGCTGCCTGCTCTGCCGGACATCGGCAATGCACTGAACATCGAGCATGAGAATGACCGGCAGCAGATCCTGATCGCCTATCTTGTCGGCTTCGGCGGCGCGCAATTGCTGTTCGGGCCGCTGACCGACCGGTTTGGCCGACGCAGCATCATTCTGGGCAGTCTCGGCCTTTATGCCGCCGCCAGCTTTCTTGCCCTCGTCAGCCAGTCGCTGGATGGCCTGCTTGTCGCGCGCCTGCTGCAGGGCGTCGGTTGCGCCGGGACCCGTGTCGTGGCCGTATCCGTCGTTCGCGATTGCTATTCCGGGCGGCGGATGAGCCAGGTGATGTCGCTGGTCATGATGATTTTCATGGCCGTGCCGATCGTCGCCCCCTCCATCGGCCAGGCGATCCTGCTGGTCGCCGACTGGCACTGGATCTTCAGCACACTCCTGATTGCCGGATGCATCATGCTGCTCTGGTCGGCCATCCGTTTGCCGGAGACCCTGCCCACCAATCAGCGTCAGCCGCTCAAGCTGCGGCCGGTGCTGCGGTCCTATGGACGGGTGGTCAGCAACCGCCTCAGCATTGGCTACACACTTGCAACCACAGCCATTTTCGGTGCGCTGTTTTCCTTCATTTCGATGGCGCAACAGATCTATGTCGACATCTTCGGGCTGGGCGTTTGGTTCCCGGTGGTTTTTGCCGGCGTGGCAATCACCATGGCCTGCGCGTCGTTCATGAACTCGCGTCTGGTGACGGTCATCGGCATGCGCCGCCTGTCGCATGGCGCGATCCTCACCTTCATCGCCTTCGGCCTGCTGCAATGCCTGATGCAGGCCACCGGCTTGCAGAACCTGACCCTGTTCACGATCTGCATGGCGATCAATATGGCGTGCTTCGGCTTCATGGGCGGGAATTTCAACTCCATGTCGATGGAACCCCTGGGGGACATTGCCGGCACCGCCTCGTCGGTCATCGGCTTTACCACGACCCTCGGCGGCGCGATCCTCGGTTTCATCGTCGGGCAGCAGTTCAACGGCACGCTCTGGCCGATCGCCATTGCCTGCGCCGGCTATGGCATCCTCGGGCTGGTCTTCGTGCTGATCGCGGAACGCGGAAAACTGTTCCAGACCCAGCATGCACCGAAGCCGGGAAGCTGACGCCGCACGTTCTTCGCAGCGTCGTCCACATCGCCCTGGACCTGAGCAGACCCGTGGCGCCGGTCCATCTTTCCGGCTGCGGCTTTGCGCCCTGGCGTAACAATCGGTATCCTGATGTGACGAGACGCCGGCAGGCATTTTTCGTAGGAACCCTGTCGAAGCCGCTGGCACAGCACAAGCAATTGGCATTGCAGACAGTTGAACCTTTCGTCCGGCGTCGAAACTGGCAATACTCGGTTCAGGCAAAATCGACATGGCTGACGTGGATTTCATGACCCTGACCAGTTTCACCAGCCCCGCGCTGGCCAAGGCCGAGACAACACGGCTCAACAGCATCCGCGACGATCAGGACGCTGCTGAGGGCATTCCCCCGTATGACCTGATCGAACTGCTTTTTTTTGCCTATCGAGACTTCACGGCAGACCCGGACACTGTCCTCGCCGACTTTGACTTCGGCCGGGCGCATCACCGGGTGCTGCATTTTGTCGACCGCAATCCGGGCATCCGGGTCACCGATCTGCTGGCGATCCTGCGCATCACCAAGCAGAGCCTCGGACGGGTCCTGAAACAGCTGGTGGATGAGGGGTTCATCGACCAGCGCCCCGGCCCCCTCGACCGCCGGCAGCGGCTGTTGCACACCACTGAAAAAGGACAGGCATTGGCCGGAAAGCTTGCCGCAATGCAGGCCCGGCGCATCGACGCGGCCATTGAAGCCCTGCCCGACACAGGCGCGGAAGTTGTCCGCCGGTTCCTGTTCCAGATGATCGATCCCGACCTTCGGCCAGAAGTCGGCCGCATGCTCGGGCCGGCCGCCCTGTGCCGGGTGCAGGACGCCGCAAGGCAGGTTGACGACAGCAGGGAGACCTAGATCATGCCCAAAGCCCCGGACGACAATGCGCCGCATCTCCTGCTCGTCGACGACGATAGCCGGATCCGCGAGCTGCTGGGCCGGGTTCTGCGTGAGGACGGTTACCGCGTCACGACGGCTGCCAATGCAGCGGAAGCGCGACGCTGCCTGACCGGCCTGGATTTCGATCTTCTGATCCTCGACATCATGATGCCGGGCGAGAGCGGGCTGGACCTCGCCGCGTCCCTGCGGCACGACAGCCCGGTTCCGATCATCATGCTGACGGCCCGCTCGGAAGCGGAAGACCGGATTGCCGGGCTCGAGGCAGGCGCGGATGATTATCTGCCCAAGCCGTTTGAGCCGCGAGAGCTGATGCTGCGCATTGCCGCCATCCTGCGCCGGGGCGGTCCGCGGCGCAGCGAACGGGCGGCTGAGATCCGTTTCGGCCCCTTTACCTATCTGACCGAACGCGGCGAATTGCGACGCGGCGACGATCTGATGCGGCTGACCGACCGGGAGAAGCAGATCCTGAACATCTTTGCCGATCAACCGGGCGCCACCGTCCCCCGTCACAAGATCGTCGGCGACGACAGCGGTCTCGGCGAACGGACGGTCGATGTGCAGATCAACCGGCTCCGCCGCAAGATCGAGGACGATCCGGCAAATCCGGTCTACTTGCAAACCGTGCGCGGGATCGGTTACCGCCTTGCCTGTGACTGATGCCGACAAAGCCGGCTCCGGCGAACCTGCTGAAAAGGCTACGAAAACCGGCCTGTTCCAGTCCGGTCTCCTGCTCGCCGGCACGCCTTACCGCCTGCTGGCGGGCGGCCTGTACCGCTACATGCCGAAAGGGCTCTACACCCGGGCACTGCTGATCATCGTCGTGCCGATGGTCGTCCTGCAATCTGTCCTCGCCTTCGTTTTCATGGAGCGCCATTACCAGCTCGTCACCAACCGGCTGTCTGAAGCGGTGGTGCGCGAGATCGCGGCGGTGGTCTATGCCCTTGAAAACTATCCGCAAGATGCGGACTTTCGGCTGATCGAGGAGATGGGAAGCCGCGCACTGGACATGACGGTGAGCGTCCTGCCGCCTGAACCGCTGCCGCCACCACGCCCCAAGCCCTACTTCGACCTTGTCGATCACAATCTCAGCCGCGAAATCTCGGAGCGAATCGGCAAGCCGTTCTGGATCGATACGATTGGCCGGTCCCGCTTCGTCGAACTGCGCATTCAGCTGAAGGACAAGGTGCTGCGCGTGGTGACAAGACGCAGTCAGACCTATGCCTCGAACTCGCATATTTTCCTGGTCTGGATGATTTGCACATCGCTCGTGCTCATCGTTATCGCCATGATTTTCTTGCGCAATCAGATCCGACCCATCGAGCGTCTGGCCAATGCAGCGGAGAGTTTCGGCAAGGGCCGGCCAATCGAGGATTTCCGCCCGAGCGGCGCCCGCGAGGTTCGGCGAGCCGCCCAGGCCTTTATCGAGATGCGCCGCCGGATCGAGCGCCAGCTCGAACAGCGGACCACCATGCTGGCCGGTGTCAGCCATGACCTGCGCACCATCCTGACCCGTTTCCGCCTGCAGCTTGCGCTGTTCGGCGACACGCCGGAGACGGCGGGCATGAAGCGTGACGTCAATGAAATGAAGCATATGCTGGAAGACTATCTCGCCTTTGCCCGGGGCGACGGCGGCGAGACTGTCGAAGGGACCGACATGTCCCTGATGCTGGAAGAGCTTGAAGAAGAAGCAGAAATCATTGGGGCGGCAGCGCGGTCCACCTTCACCGGGGACCCGGAAGTGCTGCTCCGGCGCCATGCGGTGAAGCGCTCTCTGATGAACCTGGTTACAAATGCCGCAAGGCACAGCGCCAGCGTCACGATCACCGGTCGTCATGCCGATGGCTGGCTGACCGTGACGATCGACGACGACGGGCCGGGTATTCCTGCCAACGAACGCGAGAATGTGTTCCGCCCGTTTTATCGGCTGGACGAGGCCCGCAACCAGGACGAAGGCGGCAGCGGGCTGGGATTGGCGATTGCGCGTGATATCGCCCGCAGTCATGGCGGGGACATCCAGCTGGAAGACAGCCCGCTTGGCGGCCTCAGAGCCCGGTTCCGGATCCCGGGTTAACAGCTCAAGTCATTGAAGCGAAAATAAATTCAGTAAAGACGGCCACCCAACGGAACGTCCTTGTCCGGCACGATCAGCACGACCTCGCCGTCCCTGTCCGGCACACCCAATGTCAGCACCTCGGACATGACCGGTCCAATCTGGCGCGGCGGGAAATTCACCACCGCCAGAACCCGGCGGCCGATCAGACTTTCCGGGGTGTAATGCCTGGTGATCTGGGCCGAGGAGCGTTTCACGCCGATATCCGGGCCGAGATCGATGCGCAGCTTGTAAGCCGGCTTGCGGGCTTCGGGGAAGGTTTCAGCCTCGACGATCTGGCCGACACGAATGTCGACCTTGAGGAAATCATCAAAGCCGATCAAAGCCGACGGGCTGTTGGCAGACGTGGACATGTCAGGAACCGGCTCCGCTGGAGGGACGTCCAACCTGCCTGCTCAATTCTGAAAAAACAAGCACTCCCTGTGGCTTAGGCCATCGGAGCGGTTGCCTCGTCGCCAACGTCTGCAGCCGTGTCGCCGCCGTCCTCCTGACGGCGCGCCCGCCGGGCCGCACGTTTTTCGGCAAGTCGGCACAAGCCCCGAACAACCGGGCGGGCGAGCCTTTCCAGACCATCGACCCGCTGCATCCAGCCTTCGCCGCGATCAAGTTCCTTGTCGAGAGCAGCCATGGTGCGCGGCAGGCCGGTGTCTTCTTCTTCCAGGAACACATCGACCACACGGGCAAAGGAAATCGCCAGTCCCTGCAAGGCGATAGGCGCTTTCAGACCGGTCAGTTCCAGCCCTGCGGCAGTCAGCATCCAGCGGTGCGAGCGCAGCGCCAACCCGTTCACGGAGAGGGCAAGACCTGGATCCCGCATGACCGCTTTCCTGAGATTTTTCAAGCTCTTGCGGTAAGGCATCAAGGCATCGACGCGCGCCATGAGCACATCGAACAGGCGATCGCGCGCCGGCTGGTCGTCCATCTCACCGTCGAGATCATCCAGCACCTTGCGGTCGATACGGGCGGTGAAGGCTGCCAGTACATCCAGTTTAGATGCCACGACACCGCGCAGGTCGCCGAGGCTCAACCCGGCCTCCCGGGCAATTTGCGGCAGGGTTATGTCTTTGAAATCATGCGTTTCCAGCAAACGGAACATCGCGTCCACCACCTGCTCGCGCGGAT
Organism: Pannonibacter sp.; assembly: GCF_051860505.1. Classification (NCBI taxonomy): domain Bacteria; kingdom Pseudomonadati; phylum Pseudomonadota; class Alphaproteobacteria; order Hyphomicrobiales; family Stappiaceae; genus Pannonibacter; species Pannonibacter sp. The sequence goes on from NZ_JBHYDX010000011.1 coordinate 46,077, forward strand.
CGATTGCAGCGGCCTTGGCCGTTTTTGCAGCAGACATCGGCTCATCTCCTCGCCATGGACAACAGGGGCTCCCTGTCCTTCAATGTAGGTAGTCGCCGTGAAAAGGCAAAGACAGCTGTCGCCGCAGGGGCCGAATGTGCGCGTGAAAAAGGGCAGCGTACGCACTGCCCTTTTTGCGACAATCCAGGGACAAAACCCGACAAAACGGGAGAAAGTCAGCCCGCCAATTCCCGCGCCCGATTGGCAGCAGATGCAACGGCGGCATCCATCAGGGGCTGCAGCCCGTCTTCCCCCATCAACACCGACAACGCAGCAGCCGTGGTGCCATTGGGAGAGGTGACGTTCTGCCGCAGGACCGTCGGAGTGTCCTCGGACTGGAACATCAGTTCCCCGGCCCCGGTCACCGTCGCCTCGGCGAGCCGGGCAGCAAGCTCCGCCGGCAGCCCTGCTTTGCGGCCAGCCTCGGCGAGACACTCGGCCAGCAGGAAGACATAGGCCGGACCGGATCCGGACACGGCGGTAACGAGATCGATCTGGTCTTCAAAGGTCAGCCACTCGACGGCGCCGACAGCGGAGAGGAGCGCACCGACCATGTCGCGATCTGCTGCCGTGACCGACGGTGTCGGATAGAGAGCGGTGATGCCCCGTCCGACCATCGCCGGGGTGTTGGGCATGGCACGGACGACCGGCACCGGACCGAACGCCGCCTCGAAGGTGCTGACCGGCGTTCCGGCTGCAACCGAGAGGATGAGGGTATCGGGAGCAACCGCCGGACGAAGAGACGGCAGGACCGTGGCCATGATCTGCGGCTTGACCGCGATCAGAACGAGCGCGGCCTGAACACCGGCGGGTGCTGCCGGGGCATGGGCAATGCCATGTTCGCCCAAAAAAACCTTGAGGCTGTCGGAGGGGTTCGGGTCGATGACCAGAAGGCTTGCGGGGTCGATGCCACGGGACATCCAGCCCGCCAGCATCGCGCCCCCCATCTTGCCCGCCCCGACGATCAGGAACGGACGCTCTGCTGAAAATCTCATGCTTCTCCCGCAGTCTCGAACAGGGCTGTGTTGACCGCTTCAGTCGCGCTCTTGCCGGCCCAGACGACGAACTGGAAGGCCTGATAGTAACGCTCGCAGCATTCCAGCGCATTGGCCAGCATGCCTTCGATCTGGGCGCTGGAAGCCTCCGCCCCGCCGGCGAGCAGCAGGGACTGGCGGAACATGACCATGTTCTCGCGGCTCCACAGGTCGAAGTGACCCATCCACATCTGCTCGTTGATGAGCGCGAGCAGGCGGACAATCTCCGTCTTGCGGGGCTCGGTCACCTTGAGGTCGAAGGCACAGGCAAGGTGCAGCGATTCCAGCTCTTCCATCCAGGAGAAGGAGACGTGGTAGTCACTCCAGCTGCCGCCGATTGAAATTGAAATCTCGTCTTCGCCGGACCGCTCGAAAGCCCAGTCATTCAGGGCTGCGACATGCTCGATGGTGTCGACGGGATTGCCGGGACGCTCGAATTCGAACTCGATGAGGCTCATGTCGATCCTCTCCGTTGCGGGCCGCCGAAGCCGGGGCAGGACGCCACCGGTCCAGCAGGACAGTCCCATGTTCAGCAGGGCACCAGAGTGGCTTCTTCGGCCTTTTACCGGCGCTTGGACGATTCCCTGTCTGATTCAAGAATATAAGGTTCCTTCGCAATTGCAGTATAAAAGCGCAGGCCATTCTTGATCAATTCTTGTGGACGAGCGGACGTTTTGAACAAGTCCGCACGTCCATTGGCAAAGCGTCAGTCTTCCGTCTTGGCCTTGCGTGCAGGTTTCGCAGGGGCATCGGCAAGACGCGCCTCGAGCTCTGCGACCCGGGCCTCGAGCGCATCGATCCGGTCGAGGGCCCGGACGGCCATGTCACGGGCGACGTCGAAATCCTCCCGCTTGACGATATCCATGTCGGCAAGAAACCGTTCGGCCTGCGCACGGAAAGCGGTTTCCACCTCACGGCGTGCGCCCTGCGCGACACCGGCTGCATCCGTCATCAGCTTGGCGAATTCGTCGAGAAACCTGTTCGGGCCCTGGTTCATGACACGCTCCTGGTCAGTTGGAGCCGCAAGGGAGGCGCGGCCCGCATGCACACACCTATTGACCTTTTGCGCCAACTTCAAGGTGAGCGCACCGCGACGTGATGCATGACCGCTGTGCGAGGGGGACAGGAGGGGCGTCGAGAGGTCGGTCGTTGGGCCTGTCGTGGTGATGGGGAACGGCTTGGATGCCATGGTCGAGCCATGGCATGACGAAGGGAAGGTTTGGGTTGGGGGAGAGGTCTGGGCGGCCTTGGATGTCCGTGCCCCGGTACTGGTTGGCCCCTCGTTCCCCCGGTCGTCATGCCATGACTTGATCATGGCATCCATGCCGCGACGCTGCAGCGCAGAGAGCCCAATGGAGCGCCATTGAGAGGCCTGTCGTGGGGATGGGGAACGGCGTGGATGCCATGGTCGAGCCATGGCATGACGAAGGATGGGGGTGGGTTGCGGGAGAGGTCTGGACGGCCTCGGATGCCGGGTTTCCGGTGCTGGTCGGATCTTCGTTCCCTCTCTCGTCAGGCCATGGCAAGACGAGGGAGCGGGCGGCAGTGTGGCCGGCGACTTGACGCATGGCTGCGAATGCGCAAGGTCTCACTCGGCTGCAGCCAGTGGCTGCAAAGGCTGTCCGGCCCCGTAAGCCGGACCTGTGAGGATGACCGATGACACCGCTGCTCGCCCTGCCCTTCCCGGCCATTGATCCGGTGATCATCGAGGTTGGGCCGTTCGCCCTGCGCTGGTATGCGCTGGCTTATATCGCCGGGATCCTGCTCGCCTGGCGCTACATGGTGATGGTGGTGCGCAAGGACCGGGTCTGGGCCGGAACGCCGCGACCGACACCGGTTGATATTGATGACTTTGTCATGTGGGGTACCCTCGGCATCGTGATCGGCGGACGGCTCGGTTATGTGCTGTTCTACAACCCGGCCTACTACCTGCAGAACCCGTTCGAAGCGCTGGCGATCTGGTCCGGCGGCATGTCGTTCCATGGTGGCTTTGCCGGGACGGTTCTGGCGATGGTGCTGTATGCGCGCAAGCGCGGGCTGAATGTCTGGACCCTGTTCGATCTCGCCGGCATTGCCGCTCCCATCGGCCTGTTCTTCGGCCGCATTGCCAATTTCATCAATTCGGAACTGTGGGGGCGGCTGAGCGACGCGCCCTGGGCGGTGGTGTTCCCGAATGGCGGGCCGTTTCCCCGTCACCCGAGCCAACTCTATGAGGCCGCGCTTGAAGGCATTTTGCTGTTTATCGTGCTGCGGCTCCTGTCGCACCGGGCAGGCCTGCTTCAGAAGCCCGGCTTCATCGCCGGTGCCTTTGCCGCCGGCTATGGCATCACCCGGTCGATGGCGGAGTTTTTCCGCGAGCCGGATGCCCATATCGGCTTCCTCTCCGGCGGGGTGACCATGGGCATGCTGCTGTCCGTGCCGATGATCCTGGCCGGGATCGCACTGATGGTCTGGTCGGCCCGCAGGGCGCGCACCGCATGAGCGCAAACCGGCTGATGGCACGGCTTGAGGAGCGGATCCGGCTGACCGGGCCGATCAGTGTGGCGGACTACATGACCGCCTGTCTCGCCGACCCCGAGGACGGCTATTACACCACCAGCCCGGAACCGTTTGGTCGCGATGGCGATTTCATCACCGCGCCTGAGGTAAGCCAGATGTTTGGCGAGCTGATCGGCGGCTGGGTGGTGGCGACGTGGATTGCCATGGGCGCCCCTGATCCGGTGCATCTGGTTGAACTCGGCCCCGGCCGCGGCACGCTGATGGCCGACATCCTGCGCACCGCGCGGCTGCGTCCGGCCTTGATGGACGCGGTCGCGGTGCATCTGGTCGAGCTCAGCCCGAAGCTGCGCCAACGGCAGGGCGAAACGCTTGGCGGCTTCTCAAGCGCTTTGAAGGTCGCACCGCAGTGGCATGAGCATCTCTCCAGGGTGCCGGAGGGACCGACGCTCCTGATTGCCAACGAGTTTTTCGATGCCTTGCCCATCCGTCAGTTCGTGAAGACCGCCAAGGGCTGGTGCGAGCGCGTTGTCGGGCTGGATAATCAGGGCAAACTGTGTTTCGGCGTCAGCAGCGTGGCTCTGGCCGGAGGTCTGGTGCCAGACACCGCGCGGGCGGCAGAGGCTGGAGCCATCCTCGAGGCCTCGCCGGCGTCCGCTGCCATCGCGGCTGAGATCGGAGTACGGATCGCCGCCCAGCGCGGGGCGGCCCTGCTGATTGATTACGGTTATCTCCGCTCTGCCCCAGGGGATACGCTGCAGGCCCTGTCGCGTCACGCCTTTGCCGATCCGCTGGCGGAGCCGGGCAAGGCGGACCTGACGGCGCATGTGGACTTCCAGGCTCTGGCGCTGGCGGCCATGCAGGCCGGAGCGGACGCCATGGCACCGCTGACGCAGGGCGAATTCCTGCTGCGCCTCGGCCTGCTGGAGCGGGCCGGACAGCTGGGCGCGGGCAAGGCCGCCGCTACGCAGGAGAGGCTGCGCGGCGAAGTCGAGCGGCTGGCAGCGCCGGACCAGATGGGGGAACTGTTCAAGGTTCTGGCCCTGTCAACGCCGGGGATGATGCTGCCCGGGTTCGAGCGGCGGGGGAGATGAGGGGGGATGAAGGCAGCGCTGCCATGGACGCTGGCAGTTGACTGTCCTTGCAGGGCGACCCAGGTCGAAGTCTTTGGCTTTTGCAGGAATTTAGCTCAGCTCCCCCCACCCCCGGCCCCTCCCCACGAGGGGGAGGGGAGCGATGGGTTGTGCCACGGGGCGGGAATGCGGTGACGGAAGCGGATCGTGGAAGCAGATGGGCCGAGGCCTCTCAGCCCCCCTCCCCCTCGTGGAGGCCGAAGGCGGGGAGAGACCGGTGGCTCTACCCAGGTCGGGTAAGAGGTGGGGGGAGCCACGGACGCAGGTCGTGGACGATCTTTATAGGGTGAACGGAATCAACGTCTTCGGCTTTTGCTGGGGCTGGCTCCGCTCCCCCCACCCCCAACCCCTCCCCACGAGGGGGAGGGGAGCGACAGGCCGTGCCACGGGAACAAATCCCTGCCGCCCGGACTTGCAGGATCAGGTTGAAGCCGACCGCGCTTCAGAGATTTGACAGTCCCGGCCAAGCGACGCAGGATCGGCGCGCCTGGGACAGACACGGAGAGTGCTGATGATCACGTCTGACCTTCTTGATCAGCCCGGGGTGCTCCGGCACGGGTTCTTTACCCGGCAGGGCGGTGTGTCCGGAGGGATCTACGCCAGCCTGAACATCGGTCTTGGTTCCGACGACGACCGGGCACATGTGCTGGAAAACCGGGCGCGGATTGCCGGGAAGCTGGCGGTTGCGCCGGAACGGCTGGTGTCGCCCTATCAGGTCCACTCCCCCGATGTGATCACAGTCGAGGCGCCGTTTGCGGCGGACGCCGACCGGCGCGCCGATGCGCTGGTGACCGCAACGCCGGGACTGGCGCTTGGGATATCGACGGCGGACTGCGGCCCCGTGCTGTTTGCGGACCTGCAAGCGCGGGTGATCGGCGCGGCCCATGCCGGTTGGCGCGGGGCGCTGACCGGGGTGCTGGACAATACGATTGCAGCGATGGAAGCGCTCGGGGCCGAGCGCGGCCGGATCCGGGCCGTGCTGGGGCCGACGATTTCCCGCGCGGCCTATGAAGTTGGCCCGGAGTTTCAGGCCCGGTTCCTGGATGAAGCAAAGAGCAGCAGCGCCTTCTTCAGCCCGTCGCAGCGGCCAGACCATCTCATGTTCGACCTGCCCGCCTTCATCCTGGCGCGGTTGACAGCCGCAGGCATTGGTACGGCGGAGAGTCTCGGGCTTTGTACATACGGCGACGAGGACCGCTTTTTCTCCTACCGCCGGACCACCCATCGCAAGGAACCCGACTATGGCCGGCTGATGTCGGCAATCGTCATTGAGGGAGCATGACGCATGGCGCTGCATTTTTCCGATGAGGAATTCTCCGCCCGCCTGACCCGGCTACAGGCCCGGATGGGCGAGGAAAAGCTCGATGCCATGCTGCTGTTTGCGCAGGAGAGCATGTACTGGCTGACCGGCTACGACACCTTCGGCTACTGCTTTTTCCAGTGCCTGGTGGTGACGTCGGATGGCCGGCAGGTGCTGCTGACACGCTCGGCCGACCAGCGCCAGGCGCGGCACACGTCCAACATCGCCGATGTCCGCATCTGGATGGACCGGGGCGGGGCGAGCCCGGTGGCGCAGCTGAAGGAACTTTTGTTCGAGATGGACCTGCTCGGTGCCAAGCTCGGCGTCGAGTATGACACGCACGGGATGACCGGCAAGATCGGCCGGGAACTGGACGAGACGCTGCGCAGCTTTGCCGAGTTGCGCGATGCCTCGACGCTGATCCCGCGCTTGCGCGCCGTCAAGAGCACGGCCGAGCTGGACTATGTGCGCGAGGCCGCAAGGCTGGCCGATGCCGCCTATCTTGCGGCGCTGGAGGAGATTCGCCCCGGCGCCGACGAAGGACGTATCCTCGCCGTGCTGCAAGGCACGATCCTGGAAGGCGGCGGCGACTATCCGGGCAACGAGTTCATCATCGGTTCGGGCCGAGATGCGCTGCTGTGCCGGTACAAGTCCGGGCGACGGCAGTTGTCCGAACGCGACCAGATCACGCTCGAATTCGCCGGGGCCTTCCGCCACTACCATGTCGCCCTGATGCGCACGGTCATCGTCGGCGAGCCGACCCCGCGCCATCTCTACATGCACGAGGCTTGTACGGCAGCCCTTGCCGCTGTCGAGACGAAGCTGGTGCCGGGGGCGACCTTTGGCGACATCTTCGAGGCCCATGCCGAGGCGATGGACGCGCGCGATCTGATGCCGCACCGGCTCAACGCCTGCGGCTACTCGCTCGGCGCGCGCTTCACGCCAAGCTGGATGGACTGGCCGATGGCCTATCGCGGCAACGAGGCAGTGGTGGAGCCAAACATGGTCATCTTCATGCACATGATCCTGGCCGATTCGGCCACCGAGACGGCGATGACCCTAGGCCGGACCTATCTGACCACCGACAGCGGACCTGTGCCCTTGTCGGCGCTGCCTCTCGACCTTGGCGTCAAGGCAGGCTAAACCAAGGCTGACACAGGGTGTTTGCGCCGCAAGGCGTGCCGCTTGAGGACTGACCGGACCGCAACACGCGACCCAAGAGACAAGATGACGACGACCTTGCCTGCCGCCACCCGGCGCTTCGCTGCTGCTGCCCTCCTGGTGCTGGTTGCGGCCTGTGGCCCCTCCCCCCAGCCCCCACGTCCGGTGACCCCGCCCGCGCCGTCCGCCGCCGCCACCCCGACGACGCCGGCGCCTTATGTGGCAACCGAACAGGCGACCTTTGCCTTCGAACCCTTCATCGGCGCGCCCGGCAATGTGGCCGACGACCTGTCGCGCCAGATCGGCGCCCGCGCCCGCGATGAGGGCCTGACGCTGGTGCGCCGCGTTGACCTCAAGGCGACCTTCCGCGTCAAGGGCTACCTGTCGGCCACCGGTTCACCGGCCTCCTCGGCGCTGTTCTATGTCTTCGACGTGTTCGACGCCCATGGCCTGCGCGTCACGCGGATCTCCGGCAGCGAACTGACCCAGGGCGTCAGCGGCGATCCCTGGCGGAGCGCCGACAATGACGCGCTGAAGCGGATTGCCGCAACATCGGTCATGCAGCTGAAGGCGTGGCTCTACAGCCGTCCGGCCCCTGCCGGTGCAACCTCGTCTGCCCAGCCGGGACGGCCGCGCGCGGGCTGATCCGGGTCATTAGCCGGCAAGATTAGCCATATCGGCAGGTTCGGCTAAAAAAACGCGTCCATTGTGCACCTGCGCTGTTGTCGGCAGGACGGGAGGTTGTTACAACGCCGCCGCCCGGCCAGGCATGTGGACCGGGACTCAGACTGCCCCAAAGGCAGCTGAAACAGACGCGGACCATCGACGACCCCCCTGACGAGGACGTCCCTGCCGGACGTGCCTTGCCTCGTCGCATCTAGAGGACTGGCGGCCCATGAAAATCGTCGCGGGCAATTCCAATCGCGCGCTCGCCGAAGAGATCTCCAAGTACCTCGATGTCCCGCTGGCGCGCTGCCAGGTCCGGCGCTTCGCCGATCAGGAGGTTTTTGTCGAACTTCAGGAAAACGTCCGTGGCGAGGACGTGTTCGTGGTGCAGTCCACGAGCTACCCGGCCAATGACCACCTGATGGAACTGCTGATCATCATCGATGCGCTGCGCCGCTCGTCTGCGCGCCGCATCACCGCCGTGGTGCCCTATTTCGGCTATGCCCGCCAGGACCGGCGCGCCTCCGGCCGCACGCCGATCTCGGCCAAGCTGGTCGCCAACCTGATCACCGAGGCCGGCGCCGACCGTGTGCTGACCCTCGACCTGCACGCCGGGCAGATCCAGGGCTTCTTTGATATCCCGACCGACAACCTGTTTGCCGCGCCAGTCATGACGCGCGACATCAAGGAGCGCTACGCGACCGACAATGTCATGGTCGTCTCGCCGGATGTCGGCGGCGTGGTGCGTGCCCGGGCGCTGGCCAAGCGCATCGATGCCCCGCTCGCCATTGTCGACAAGCGCAGGGATCGTCCGGGCGAATCGGAAGTCATGAACATCATCGGCACCGTCGAAGGCCGCGACTGCATCCTGGTGGATGACATCGTCGACAGCGGCGGCACCCTGTGCAACGCCGCCGAGGCGCTGCTGAACAAGGGCGCCAATTCGGTGACCGCCTATATCACCCACGGCGTCCTGTCGGGCGGTGCGGTGGCCCGCGTGTCGGCCTCCAAGCTGAAGGAACTGGTGATCACCAATTCCATCGAGCCGACCGCCGCCGTACTGGCCTCTGCCAACATCCGCGCCGTCTCCATCGCCCCGCTGATTGGCGAGGCGATCAACCGGACCGCGCTGGAAGAATCGGTGTCGAGCCTGTTCGACTGAGCAGAACTGCCTGCCCCTTTCTGCAAAAGGCGCCCACTGGGCGCCTTTTGTGTTTGGCAACTTTAGAACTTGCGTCACCCCGGGCGCAGCGCAGCGAAGACCCGGGGCCTACTCATTCGCAGAGCGCATGAGCAATGCGAGGCCTTTCAAAGAACAACAGTCTTGTTGCCGATGACTGGCACGGCCAGCACCACAAACGGACTCTCTGGAAACGAGTAGGCCCCGGCTCGGCGCTACGCTTGGCCAGGGTGACGCAGAGAGAGACAGGACCCAGGGGGAACGCGGCACACGTAAAGCACCAGCGATCGTCATGTCGTACTTGCGGCGAATTGCGTGTTGCCGCTGACCGGCCGTCGCCATAGTTTCAGCCTTCAAAGGAGACCCGAGATGATTGAGACACTTGAGGCCACCATCCTTGGCGTGTTCACGGGCAAGGCGCGGGAGCGCTGGGATGGCAAGGCGCCGAGCGCGATTGCCAAGCAGGCCGCGACAACGCCGTTGTGGTTGTCAAAGACCGGGCTTGCCAGTGACGAACAGGCCGATACGGCCGTGCATGGCGGGCCGGAAAAGGCGCTGCATCACTATGCGGCCGACCATATGGCGCATTGGGCGACGGCCTTTCCGGACAAGGCCGGGCTCTTCCAGCCGGGTTGCTTTGGCGAGAACATCTCCAGCTTCGGCCTGACGGAAGCGAACCTGTGCCTTGGTGACGTGCTGCAGATGGACGGGGCGACCGTCGAGATCTGCCAGGGCCGCCAGCCCTGCTGGAAGCTGAACCTGCACACCGAGATTGCCGCCATGGCGCCCCAGTTTCAGCGGACCGGCTTCACCGGCTGGTACTATCGGGTGATCGAGGAAGGCGAGGTCGCCGCCGGCGGCGCGATCCGACTGAAGCACAGGCAGCATCCCGACTGGCCGCTGCAGCGGCTGATCAAGGCGAGGTTCGACCCGCGATTGCCGGCAAGCGAAGCCCAGGAACTGGCCGGGCTGAGCGTGCTGGCCGAAGGCTGGCGAGCGGCCTTTGCCCGCAAGGTTGATCCAACCTATGCGGAAAACACCGACCGGCGCCTGAAGGGCTGACCTTGCCCCTCAATTGACCGCGACACGGGCCAGGAAGGTATCGACGCGCTGGCGTAACAGGCCGGCGCTGGCATTCACCTCCTGCGCCACTGAGAGCACATCGCCCGCCGTTTCACTTGTCGTGCCGGCCTTCCCGGAAATCTCGCCCATGAGAACGGCGACGTGACTGGTCCCGCGCGCTGCATCGCGAACGCTGACTGAGATCTCCGTGGTCGCGCTGCCCTGCTGCTGAACGCCATCGGCAATGGCGCTGGTGTAGCCATTGACCGTCGACATCGCGTCGGTGATGCGCCCGATAGCCTGCACAGCTTCCTGCGTCGCATTCTGGATGCCGGCGATCTGGGCACTGATCTCTTCCGTCGCGCGGCTTGTCTGGGTGGCCAGATCCTTCACCTCCGCTGCGACAACGGCAAAGCCCCGTCCGGCCTCGCCGGCCCGGGCGGCCTCGATCGTCGCATTGAGGGCCAGCAGGTTGGTTTGATGGGCAATGGAGGTGATGAAGCCGACCACGTCCCCAATCCGCCCGGCCGCAGCCGCGAGCTCGCCAATCCGGTCATTGGTTGACAGCGCGTCTTCCAGGGCTGAGCCCATCATCCCGGTCACCTCGGCCACCTGGCGTGAAATCTCGGAGATCGATGCGGAGAGTTCCTCGGCCGCAGCGGCAACGGTTTCGACATTCGAAGACGCATCGGACGAGACGCCGGAAGCGGCATTGGCGCCGTCGGTGGTTTCGCCGGAAATCTGTGTCAGGTTCTGCGCCAGCGCCTGCATCTTGTTGCCGGTTGCCCCGACCTGATCGAGCACCCGGCCCATCTCATCGCGAAAATCGGCGATAAGCTGCTGCATGGCCGCGACCTTCTGTTCGCGGTCGACCTGGACCTGCTGCTGCTCCAATTGCAGCCGCAGCCGTTCGCGCGCCGTATCGCGAAACACAAGAACGGCCTGCCCCATGGCATCGATTTCATCGACATCACGCATTGCGGGCAGCGGGGCGTCGTTGTCGCCCTTCGCCAGAAGCGTCATTGCCTTGGCAAGGCCATTGAGCCGGCTGCATAGCTGACGCGAAAACAGATAGGACAGGATGCCGACGATCAAACCGCAAGCAAGGGCGATCGGGATGATCCAGTTTCGCAGCGCCTGCAAGGGAGCCAGGACCTCGCCTACAGCCTGCGTGATCACAACTGCATAGGGGCGGTTGCCAACCTCGAAACGTGCCGTTGCGACACTGTACGCCTTGCCGTCAGCGGCCACGAACTCACCAAGCCGCAACAGATCCGGCTTGCCCGGCACATAGCCCGCCGTCACGAACTGCGATGCCAGACGATCATTTTCAGCCGTGCGCGGACTGTCGTTCTGGATAAGCCCGGCTTCATCGAGAAGAAATTTGTTGCCCGTTTCGCCCAGTCCCGAAACACCACCCAGAACCCGGTCCAGCCCTGCTTTCGGCGCGCCAAACACCAGGGCACCCATAACCTTGGATCCGACGACAACAGGGGTCGCCAGATAGGCTTCCGGACGGTTGTCCAGCACAGGATCGGGGGCGAAATCGGACGCGAAAACCTGCAATGCATCACCGTTCAGGGCCGCATTGGCAACCTCGCCGAATGGCGTTGCTGCAATCGCAGGATCGGTCACGTTGAGCGCGAGGTTGGCCTGCTTGCGAACGCTGTAGAGGACGTTCCCGTCCCGGGAAACCAGGAGAATGTCCGAAAGGCCACTATCCTGCATCTGGTCACGCAGAAGGGCGTGATATGTCTTGTGGACTTTTTCGTAAGGTTTGCGGCCCGACTTGTCGAAAGCGTCCCGCGTCTCGGCTGGCTCCGGATTGCGCGTGATGTAGGTTTCGACGATGGCAGCAGCCGGAGCCTCGCCATATTTTTCCCAACCGGACGCAAACTCGGCCAAGGCAGTGCGAACGGTGACCCCGCCCGCACTGGCAACCAATGACGCCCGCATTTCAGCATAGTGATCCGCAACCGCATCCGCGTGACTGTCTGCAAGGGCCATCAACCGTTCATCGCCTTGTCCGCGAATGATCGTGGATGCGACCAGATAACTGGCAATAGCAACCACGAGGACGCACAGCATGCTCGTGCCGATCATCACGAGAGGCAACTTGACCGAAATACGCATGGCTATTCCCGCTGGACGGTTTGCACGATGAGACCGGATCGATGGGTGATCCAGGTCTCTCAGAGCTTGTCGACGTTGACCCCGAAAGTGACCGCGCCAATTACCTCATTCGTTGCCGGGTCGACAATGGAGACGCTCACCTGCGACTGGAGCATCTGGGTGGACTCATCCTTCTCGAGATCGCTGATATGCACGGCACCGGGCCCGACCAGGAACGTCTGCTGCCACTTGGCCTCGTCGCCCTGCCAGTAATCCGAAGTGACCTCGCTCTGGCCGACGTTCAGCCCTTTGGCGTCCATCACGAAAATTTCGGTGTATGTGCCACCGCTGGCCTCTTGAGCCGCGAGAAGATAGGCGGACAGCGCATTGTCCAGAACCTTGTCGATCATCGGCTGATCACTGGCCTCGACTTCCGCGCGCCAGGTCTTGTCCAACTCGTCGATCTTCGCCTGGTCAAAGGCTGCGGTTTCCGCGTTCTGCGCCTTGATCGCCGCGACGACTTCAGGCGCCTGAACGATCTCCGCAATTGGGCCTTTCGCCAGAGCCGTCAGTTCATTCGTGAATTCATTGGCGAAGGCGGAAGCAGACATCAACACACTAAGCGACACAATTGCGAGCATGCGTTTCATGGCAAAGTCCCCCATTGATCTGGACACAGCCATAATAGCGAGATTGATTAACAATTTTCAGAACAAGTCGAATTCCGTTGAGGAATCTAAGAATATATTTCGACCCTTCAATTTTATACATTAGATTGTAAATTTTTACAGGGGCCAGAACGGGTAACTTAATCCATCTGCCCACACGTGCGGCTCAAGGTTTGTGGCGATCCTGGGCCAATCCGGACCTGCCTTGCCGTCCGCCAAACGGGCAAGCTATGGCGAAGGCTCTGAAGCTGGACATGTGATCGGTGAACCGTTGCCCTTTTCGGCAGGTTCGCGTATAAGCCGGCTCGCGCCCGCACCCCTGGAGGCGGCGCCAAGGGGCCGATTCCGGTTTCCGCGCCGAAAGGCACGGGATGCCGCCGGCCTGTTTTTGCATCCGAAGGAGTACTACCCATGGCCACCGGCTTTGAGCTGAAGGCATCGGTACGGAACCGGGTGGGCAAGGGGGCCGCTCGTGCACTGCGTCGCGAAGGTCTCATTCCCGCTGTCATCTATGGTGACAAGCAGCCGGCACTGCCGATTTCCATCCCGGTCAAGGAAACCTCGCTGGCCCTGCACAAGGGCGGGTTCCTGACCCACATCGCGACCGTTGAAGTTGACGGCGTCAAGCACCAGGTCATCGCCAAGGATTATCAGTTACATCCGGTCAGCGACAAGGTCGTTCACGTCGACTTCCTGCGCGTGTCCGCCAATGACCGCCTGACCATCGAGATCCCGGTCCACTTCCTGAACCAGGAAACCTCTCCGGGCCTCAAGCAGGGCGGCGTTCTGAACATCGTCCGTCACACGGTCGAGCTGATCGTCCCGGCGCTGGCAATCCCCGAGTTCCTCGAAGTTGACCTGGCCAAGTCCAAGGTCGGCGACTCGATCCACATCTCGGCCGTGAAGCTGCCGGACGGCTGCCAGCCGACCATCACCGACCGCGACTTCACCATCGCAACGATCGTCGCTCCGGCTGGCGGTCTGACCGAAGAAGCCGCCGGCTGATTTGCCCGCAGGCATTCCTTCGAAAGGGGCGCGATTATCGCGCCCCTTCAGACTGCTGACAAACCCTCTATGGTCATCCCGGACGCAGCGAAGCGAAGATCCGGGACCGGAGAGCCAAGGTCTCTCCGGTGTTAACTCATTGAAATATAGAGGCATCGGCTCTCCGGTCCCGGCTCGGCGCTACGCTTGGCCGGGATGACGGCGGTGGGGTCGAGGTTTGTCATCAAGCTCAGGGGGCGCGATTTTCGCGCCCCTTTTTTTGTTGGCTGGACTGCCCTGAAGAGCATCGCAGTCAGGCTGTCGACGGGCTGATGCCCTCCACGGCCCCACCGGCAAGCGCCAACCGCGCGAGGATGGCGAGGCGCTGGAAATGCAGCTGGCGGGGGGAGCCGGAACGCCAGGCGAGAACGATGCGGCGCTGCATCGGCCAGTCGGACACCTGTCGCAATACCACCTTGCGCTCCTTGCCGAATTCGGAGGCGATATAGGCCGCCGGAAACAGCGACAGCCCCATGCCGATGGAGACCATCTGGCGCAAGGCATCGAGACTGGTGCCCTCGTAGTCCTCCCCCATGACGGCGCCCGAGACGCTGCACAGCGCCTGGACCTGATCATACAGGCGATGGCCGCGGCCGAGGGTCAGCATGCGCTCGCCGTCCAGCGCAGCCACGGGAATATCGGCAGCCTCAACCAGGCGGTGACGGCCCGGCAGGCCGAGATAGATCTTTTCCTCGCAGATGGTCTCGTGAACCAGGCGTTCGTCGCGCAGCGGCAAAGGGGTCAGGGCACAGTCCAGAGCCCCTTCCCGCACCGCCGGCTCCAGCTGGGCCGGCCGCTCCTCGCGGATATAGAGCTCAAGCGCGGGCACTTCTTCCTGGAGATATTCCAGCACCGAGGGCAGAAGATACGGCCCGACCGTGGGCGCAACGCCAAGTCGGATCAGGCCACCAAGTCCCGTATCGGCATCGCCGGCAAGCCGGACCATCTCGTCCAGCGTCTGCAGCACGCTGCGGGCCAGCGGCAGCAGGGCATGCCCGGCTGGTGTCGGTTGCACGGGCGCCGCGCCGCGATCAATCAGCACGACGCCAAGCCGGTCTTCCAGCAGTTTCAACTGGGCGGACAGGGTCGGCTGGGACACGTGACAGGCCCGCGCCGCCGCGCCGAAATGGCCAAGCTCGGCAACGGCGACAAGATACTCAAGCTGGCGATGGGTTGGACGATACGGCATGCGATAGATAATAACTATCGCGGCGATACAGTCTATGTATTTCAACAATCACCACTCCGATGCCATCTCCTGGAGGCAAGGCCAACGAAAGGAGATCCGCCATGCATCGCAAACTGGTTGCCCTGCGCGTCCGCCACGCCATCCTCGACGCCAAGATCGAACGGGAAAGCCGCCGGCCACACGCTGACAGCCTGCGCCTGACCATGCTGAAGAAACTGCGGCTGCGGCTGAAGGAAGAAGTCCTCAAGCTGGAGCGTGAATTTTTCCGCAAGCCGGCCCAGCGCGGCGGGGTGGTCAGCGCATGAGCCACGCCAGTCTCGTTCCCTTCTGGTTCGCCATGCGCGGCATCGGCACGCGCAAACCGCACAGCCGCCGGACTGAACGGCTCACGGAACTGGACAGCCGGATGAGCGAGTTTCTCGCCGAAAAGCACGAAACCGGCAGTCTCGATGTGATCCGCCATGTTGCCGGGGAACGTGCCCGCATCCGCGACGACCTCTCCGGCAAGGCCGGCTGAAAATGTAACCGCCTGAACAAGGCATTCCGGTTGGGGCGGCCACTGTGGCCGCCCCATCGCCGTTTCAGCTTCAGGCGTCGGGTGCGGCTCGACATGAGCCTGCTCCTCCTGTAAGCGGGCACGGACTGAAAACCTGCCGCACTGCCGGCAGACGTGGAACGGACGCGCCATGCAGATCATCGTCGGCCTCGGCAATCCCGGCGGGCAATATGCCCGCAACCGCCACAACATCGGGTTCATGGCCGTGGACGAGATCCACCGCCGCCATTCCGGCTTTGCCCCCTGGCGCAGCCGCTTCCAGGGCGAAGTGAGCGAAGGCAGCCTCGAGGGCACCAAGGTCATGCTGCTGAAGCCGATGACCTACATGAACGAGAGCGGTCGGGCGGTTGGCGAGGCGATGCGCTTCTACAAGCTGGAGCCGAAGGACATCGTCGTGCTCTATGACGAGTTGGACCTTCCGGCGGCGAAATTCCGCATGAAGACCGGCGGCGGCCACGGCGGCCACAACGGCCTGCGCTCCATCACGGCGCATATTGGCGATGCCTATCGGCGCCTGCGCCTCGGCATCGGCCACCCGGGCGACAAGAAGCTCGTCTCCAACTACGTGCTCGGCGATTTCGCCAAGGTGGATGCCGAGTGGATCGAGCCGCTGCTCAGCGGAATTGCCGACAACGCCGGCATGCTGGCGCGCGGCGAGGACAGCAAGTTCGCCAACAAGCTGACCCTGCTGCTGGAGCCGGAAAAGGCGCGCCGCCCAGAAAAGGCAGCAAAGACGGAGAAGGCCGACAAGGTGGCGGCACCAGTCGAACCGTCAGCATCCCTGCCGCCGCAGGCCGACATGCCACCACGCACCGCCCCGAAAGGCCAGAGCCACATCCGCCAGGCCCGCCAGCCCAAGGGCCCGCAGATGCCCACCAGCGGCCCGATGGCTGAAATGCTGAAGAAGCTTTTGGGCAAAGGTCAGGACTGAACGGAGTTGCAGGCAGAAACCCATGTGCACTATTCTGCGTTGAACATTCTTCCCCTCTTGGGTGGCCCGTTCGGTGGTGAGGCGAGACAACGAGGACTGATTGGCACACGCAGCCCGCTCCTTGCGAGCATCATGGCGATAGGGTTTTTCCCGCCGGCCGGGCAAATTCTCATCTGCGACTTTTCCGGCTTTCAACCTCCGGAGATGATCAAACACCGACCCGTGATCATTCTGTCGCCAAAGCTGCCAAACAGAAGCGAGATCGTGACTCTCGTCCCGCTCAGCACGACCGCTCCAAGACATAACCTTCCGTTTGTCGTTCAGCTGTCGAAGAACTATCATCCACTGGAGGACGACACGCTGGCCGTTTGGGCGAAGTGCGACATGGTCATGAACGTGTCGCGCCAACGTCTCGACGGGTTCAAGATCGGGCGGCGCAAATGGGCAACGCCCATGGCCAGTCAAGAAGATCTGCATGCTGTACGCATTGGTGTGATACACGGCCTCGGGCTGCGGGACTTGCTGAAAGCTCAAGTGTGACTTATCTTAAGTGCGTATCCCGGTCTTCGGGCTTTAAGACCTAGCTTGCTAGGCAGGTTGCTCAAACGGCGATGACAAGCCACGGGCAACCGAGCTGCTTTTGTCCACAAGCCCCGCCTCGCGCGGGGCTTGTTGTTTTTGCGCAGCACCGATCCAAGGCCTTGTGCAAGCGCAGTCGAACGACAAACACCCCGCAAAGCTTGACGTTCCGTGCCCCCTCGGGCAAGAAGCGGCAACTCTTCGATCCAACCGAAAGCGATCTCCCATGGGTTTCCAGTGCGGCATCGTCGGGCTGCCCAATGTCGGCAAGTCCACGCTCTTCAACGCGCTCACCAGAACGGCTGCCGCGCAGGCTGCCAACTATCCGTTCTGCACCATCGAACCGAACACCGGTGAAGTCGCCGTGCCGGATCCGCGCATGGCCGCGATCGCCAAGATCGCCGGCAGCAAGGAACTGATCCCGACGCGCATCACCTTCGTCGACATCGCCGGCCTCGTGCGTGGCGCGTCGAAGGGCGAAGGCCTCGGCAACCAGTTCCTGGCCAACATCCGCGAAGTGGACGCCATCGTTCACGTGCTGCGCTGCTTCGTCGATGACGACATCACCCACGTCGAGGGCAAGATCGATCCGATCTCCGACGCCGAGACCGTCGAGACGGAACTGATGGTCTCCGACATGGAGAGCCTGGAGCGCCGACTTGCGCCGATGAAGAAGAAGGCCCAGGTCGGCGACAAGGACGCCAAGGCGATTGCCCCGATCATGGAAGCCGCGCTGGCGCTGCTGCAGGAAGGCAAGCCGGTTCGCACGTTGAAGCTGGCCGATGCCGAGGAAGAGAAGATCCTGCAGGGTCTCAACCTCCTGACCTCCAAGCCGGTGCTTTACGTGTGCAACGTCGAGGAAGCCTCGGCGGGAACGGGCAACGAACTATCGGCCAAGGTCGCCGAAATGGCCAAGGCGCAGGGCGCGGGCTCGGTCGTGATCTCGGCCGCCATCGAGGCGGAAATCTCGCAGCTCGGCAATGACGAGCAGGCGGAGTTCCTGGAGACGCTCGGGATCGAGGAACCGGGCCTCGACCGGCTGATCCGCGCCGGCTACGACCTCCTGGGTCTCATCACCTATTTCACCGCAGGCCCGAAGGAAACCCGCGCCTGGACCATCACGCGCGGCACCAAGGCGCCGCAGGCGGCCGGCGTGATCCATTCGGACTTCGAGCGCGGCTTCATCCGCGCCCAGACGATCGCCTTTGACGACTACGTCAGCCTCAACGGCGAAGTCGGCGCCAAGGAAGCCGGCAAGGCACGCGACGAAGGCAAGGAATATGTCGTCAAGGACGGCGACGTGCTGCTGTTCAAGTTCAACACCTGACCGGCAACCGGTTCAGGAAGCGATCCGGAAAGCCCCGCGCGTTGCGCGGGGCTTAGACTGCCGGCAACCACTTCATCGTCATCCCGGGCGCAGCGAAGCGGAGACCCGGGACCGGAGAGTCACGGTCTTTCCAGCTTTTACTCATTGAAATATTTATACCTCGGCTCTCCGGTCCCGGCTCGGCGCTTCGCTTGGCCGGATGACTCTGGATTGGTCGAGGTTGGCCAAAAAACTGAGCCCCGCACACTGCGCGGGGCTTTTGTTGTTTAAAGGGCCGGGGCCGGGATCAGATCAGCCAGATGCCGTTGTCGGTCAAAGCCGCAGTCGCAGTCTTGTTTTCCGCGCTTTCCGAGAAGCCGAACAGCACATGCTGGCGATCGGTCTGGCCGCTGTCGAGCTGTGAAAGCCAGCCATTGAGACCGGCCGTATCCGGCGCACGGTCGAGGACGTTGCGGTAGAGCAGCGTCAGGAACGTGGTGTTGTCGATGTTGGAACCGTAGGTCTGCTGGAACTCGGCCGAGGCAATGAAGGCATTGGCCATGTCGAAGATCGAGAAGCCCTTGTCCATGATCTTGACGTTGTGCGACAGCCCAACCTGATCCGGCTCCCGGTTGAAGGCCGCCCGATACAGACGGAAGGTCTGGCCGGCCGATCCAGTGAGATCAAAGGCCAGAATGGCGTCGTTGAAGGTGATCCGTTCAATGTTCTCGTAGGTATCCGTGCCAAGCGCGGCGGAGATCACGGTGGTCGTCTTCGTCGTTGTGCCGGTGACGCTGACGGTGGCCTCCGCCCTAGAGATCTTCAGCAACGCAACATCAAACCCGGCCCCGCCATCAATGGTGTCATTACCCGCGCCGCCTTCAATGATCTCGTTGCCGGCGCTGGCGATGAGGCGATCATCGCCGCCCAGAAGGCGGATGACGCTGTTGCCGAGCGCGCTTGTCCAGTTGTCGGCCCCATCCGTCCCTGAAACCTGCGCACCATTGGCCATGCCAAACCGGCCGGCCTGCTGGCCCACAGCCAGATAATGCGCCAGTCCAGTCGCATAGGCACCGCTCGCCACAGCGGCCGCTGCGTCGGCGTTCTGGTTGAGATAGTAAAGCTCGTTGAAACCGGCGGCGCCCTGATCCGCCGCGTTGGTGCCATAGGGGCCGGTGGAAACCGGTCCCTTGAGGTTCAGCGGCGTGTTGATGAAGTTGCCATTGAAGAGGAAAGGCGTGATGAACTCGACCCCGTCGGTCGTCGTGACGGCCACTTGTCGTCCGGCAAGAAACTGATAATTCGCCGGATACAGTTCGGAGTTAAGGATCGCCGCAAACTTGCCCGTCCCGTCATTGAGCCAGAAGGCCGGCGCGGTAGTGGGCGTTTCGGTCCCGATGTAGTCGGCAACCAGATCCACGAAACCGTCATTGTTGACATCGAGCAGGTCGAGAAAGGACAGAAAGTAGCCGACACCGGATTGTTCCGCTTCCCCGGGCCGGAAATGCGAGGCGGTCTGGTCGGAGAAGTGACCGGAGCCGTCATTGATCAGGACCTGCAACTCCCAACCCCGCACATCACGGGAAGGCGTATAAGTGACAATCAGATCCTGATCGCCATCCCCATCAAGATCGAGCGCATCGATGTCATAGGCGGTCGCCAGCAGGCCATTGGTTTTCGGATGTGGCAAGTCCAGCCGCGCTGAATCCGAATACGTGCCCTGGCCATTGTTGAGATAGACCCGCGACGTCAGGGTGCTGGCGCCGGGCGCACTGGGATCGCCGCCATAGGTTTCGAACTTGCCGAGGATCATGTCCACGGCCTTGTCGCCGTTCACGTCCACAAAGCACACACTGTCAAACCAGTCGGCCTTCCACGGCTCGCGACCGTCGGAGGCAACGACACTGGTGGGAAGACGCGACCGGTCGAGCGAAAAGCCGCCCTTGCCATCGTTGATCATTAAATAAGGCGGCACATTTTGTCCGCCGACATTGCCAACATAGATGTCGAGATCGCCGTCGCCATCAATATCGCCGCTGGCGGCAGAGTGGCTGAACTCCGTCGGAATAAAGGGCACCGGTGCGCTGGTCAGTCCGCCCTTGCCATTTGACAGGAGGAGAACATTCGGCTCCCCCGGAAACGGGGCGTAATCCCAGCCATGCGCGGCGATGAAGACGTCGTTGACGCCATCACCGTTGTAGTCGTCGAACAGCATCCAGCGTGGCCAGACCGTATCCGGAAATTCGGCCAGAGAAATGATGTCCGTCGCCAGCGACACGGCGCCATTGCTGTCAACCCGGTAGACCGCACCGCTCCGCGCGGCATTCGCCGTGGAGTTGTGACCTGCAACAATCAGCTCGTCGAAACCGTCACCATTCAGGTCCGCAGAATCGATCCAGGTTAGATCGAGGTCGAAGCCAGGATTGAAAGTCTGATCTTTCGATTGATCGATTACAAATCGAGATGAAATATCGTAGGTCTTCATCAAACGTCCCGGAAAAAGACAAAGGATGACTTAGCTCATAGCCAACAGGACGCCCTGTCAAGGTTGAAAGTCTCCTGAAAAGTTCCGGATATGGTCGATCGCGAACAGATACACCGCGAAACGACAGCCAGGCTTGGCAGACCAACAGCAGATGCGCTATGCGATGCGAGGATATCAAGTCCCCTCAACCTGTTGCCGGAGCACACCATGACCAGCTTTGTGATCGACGTTCCGAAGGTTCCTGCCCTCCCCGTCGAGGGTGAGGCCGGGCTGTTTCCGGTGCGGCGGGTCTATTGCATCGGCCGAAACTATGCCGCCCATGCGGTGGAGATGGGGCACGACCCCAGCAAGGAACCGCCGTTCTTCTTCCAGAAGAACCCGGACAACCTCAATCCGTCGAGCAGCTTTCCCTATCCGGGCAAGACGGCGGATGTGCATCACGAGGTGGAACTGGCCGTGGCGCTGAAGTCCGGCGGCAGCAACATCGCGGTGGCCGACGCGCTGACCCATGTCTATGGCTACGCAGTCGCGCTCGACATGACCCGGCGCGACCTGCAGGCGGAAGCCAAGGATCTTGGCCGGCCCTGGGACACGGCCAAGGCCTTCGAGTATTCGGCGCCCATCGGCCCGATCGCTCCAGCGGCGCGCATTGGTCATCCGAGCGCGGGCGACATCACGCTCTATGTCAACGGCAGCCCGCGCCAGAGCGGCGACCTGAACCAGATGATCTGGAAGGTGCCGGAAATGATCGCCTATCTGTCAGAGTATTTCACGCTCGCCGCCGGTGACGTGATCCTGACCGGCACCCCGGCCGGCGTTGGACCGATTGCCCGAGGCGACCGGATGGAGGCGCGGATCGAGGGCTTCGATCCGCTTGTTGTTGAGGTGGTCTGAGCGAGGCTATTGCTTAGGTGGGCAGACGGCTGTCGAGGTCTCTCAGTCCCCCTCCCCCTCGTGGGGAGGGGTGAGGGGTGGGGGGCACCGGCGGCAATCAGTTCACAAAGAGTCCGTAGTCAGCCTGGTCAGGAACGTGGATATAAGGCAGCTCCCCCCACCCCCAACCCCTCCCCACGAGGGGGAGGGGAGCTTCAAGGCTGCGACAAAGCGCTATCCTTTCAGTGGCAGGCAGATATCGGTGAGAATATCGGCAGGAGCCGTGTCGCGCGGGTTGCTGATGTAGACTTCCATCACCGGAGCATCCGCCAATTCCTCGCCGGACGCCGGCAGCCAGGTGCCGTAGAGCCAGTCATACGCGGCCCTCATGTCGGCATAAGGTCCCTTGTGCCGCAACACGGCATAGCGGCGCGCAGGCATCTCAAGCCGCTGTAACGGAGCCTCGAAGGCGATTTCCTCCGTGAGTTCCATGGTCGCCTTCGAGTGCAGATCTGGTTCCGGCACGACGGATGGATCGCTGTAGTAGAAGCCGAACATTTGCCCGGCCTTGTCCATCAGGCCGCGGCTGGCGAGACTGCCGATCAGATGTTCGAAGGCGCGGTCGATTTCGATATAGGGGCCGGTATGGGGAATGCTGGCGAAAAGGCGCTGCGGCTCGTGGCGAATGATGATGTCTTGCATCGGATACGCTCCTGTGGTGTCCGACCCTGAAGGGGCCGGTGGGGTCCAGTCCTTGTCAAAGCGGCGATGCGACCCCTCCTGGCGGTAGGTTGCCGGCGGCAGACCGTAAGACTGGCGAAACGCGCGGCTGAAAGCGGCCAGGCTGCCATAGCCCGCCTGCAACGCGAGCTTCTCGAGATCCGTTTCACCAAAGGCCAATGCCGACGCTGCCCGGTGCAGGCGCATGCGACGGACCATGGCCACAACGCTCTCACCGAAGACAGCCTGCCACACCCTGTGCCAATGCCACCGCGACAGAGCCGCGATATCGGCAAGCCGGTCGAGGTCGAGCGGCTCGTCGAGATGGGTGTGCACATGCTCGATGACACGGGCGAAGCGCCGTTCGTAGGTTCTGGCGCGGGTCAGATCCGCAGGGGACTGGAAAGTCATATCGCTTACTCACTTTGACGCACCGGGCGTAGCATGGGTGGTTTTGACATATCTTGCGGTTTAGATTGACTGCAGTCTTCCTTGTTTTTCCTGATCGGATGCGACCGATGCTTTCCCGGTTTCTGTCAAATGGCCGCCGCGACTTTTCCTCGCTGAACGAGGCCGAAATCCTGGCGCTGGCCATTTCCTCGGAAGAGGATGATGGCCGGATCTACAGGGCCTATGCCGACGGGCTGCGCGATACCTAT
Organism: Pannonibacter sp.; assembly: GCF_051860505.1. Classification (NCBI taxonomy): domain Bacteria; kingdom Pseudomonadati; phylum Pseudomonadota; class Alphaproteobacteria; order Hyphomicrobiales; family Stappiaceae; genus Pannonibacter; species Pannonibacter sp. Next base: position 69,270 of record NZ_JBHYDX010000011.1, read on the forward strand.
CCGGCCTCCGCCGCCGTGTTCGACGCCATGGCCGAGGAGGAAAGCCAGCACCGGCAACGGTTGATCGATCTGTTCCAGCGCCGCTTCGGCGAGACCATCCCGCTGATCCGGCGCGAACATGTGCGCGGCTACTACACCCGCAAGCCGGACTGGCTGGTGCGCCCGCTCGGCCTCGACAAGGTGCGGGCAATGGCGGAGGAGATGGAACTGCAGGCGGCGCGCTTCTATGAGGAGGCCGCCAAGCGCACCCAGGATGCCGCCACGCGCAAGCTGCTCGGCGATCTGGCCATGGCCGAGCGGGGACATGAGAAAAAGGCGGTGGCACTTGGCGAGGCGCTGACGCCGCAGGATGTGCGCGAGGAAGAGGACAAGGTCGAACGGCGGCAGTTCATTCTCACATATGTGCAGCCGGGCCTGGCCGGGCTGATGGATGGATCGGTCTCCACCCTTGCGCCGATCTTTGCTGCCGCCTTCGCGACGCAGGACACCTGGCAGACCTTTCTCGTCGGCCTCTCCGCATCGGTTGGTGCCGGCATCTCGATGGGCTTCACGGAAGCCGCTCATGATGACGGCGTGCTGTCCGGACGCGGCTCGCCGCTGAAGCGTGGCCTTGCCTCCGGCATCATGACGACCATCGGCGGGCTCGGCCATGCCCTGCCCTACCTGATCCCGGATTTCTGGACCGCAACCAGCCTCGCAACCGCTGTGGTGTTCATCGAACTGTGGGCGATTGCCTGGATCCAGAACCATTACATGGATACGCCCTTCTGGCGGGCTGCCCTGCAGGTGGTTCTGGGGGGATCGCTGGTGTTCGCTGCCGGCGTGCTGATCGGCAACGCCTGACTGGCCTACCGCTGGCCCTGGCCCAGGCCCTGCTCATCCTTCGGCGTATGGCCCTGCCGATGATGCCGCGCTATAGAGGATCGCATGAGCATAATTCGCCATTTTGAAGACTTCACGCCCGGCGCGATCATCGAGCTGGGCAGCCGAAGCGTGTCGCGGGACGAGATCATCGCCTTCGCCTCCGAGTTTGATCCGCAGCCGTTTCACCTCAGCGAGGAAGCCGGCAAGGCTTCCCTGCTGGGCGGTCTGGCAGCGTCCGGCTGGCACTCGGCAGCGATCTTCATGCGGCTGCTGGTGGACGGATTGCTGGGCCAGGCGGCGGGCCAGGGCGCGCCAGGGATCGACAAGCTGATGTGGCGACGGCCAGTCTATCCCGGAGACACGTTGAGCGCGACGGCGGAAGTTCTGACCAGCCGGCCCTTGCGCTCCAGGCCCGGCCTCGGGGTCGTCGGCTTCCGCTTTGTCGTCTCCAATCAGCGCGGCGAGACGGTGATGACGCTGGAAAACCCGATCCTCTTCGCCTGCCGGGAGATGCCCGCATGAGTGCCTGGTTCGACGACATGGCAATCGGCGACACGCTGGCGCTTGGCAGCCATCTGTTCACCGCCGAGGACATCATCCGTTTTGCCCGCGATTTTGATCCGCAGCCGTTTCATCTCTCGGAAGAGGGCGCGGCGCGGACGCATTTCGGCCGGCTCTGCGCCTCAGGCTGGCACACCGGCGCGGTGTTCATGAAGCTGCTGGTGACGACGCAGCAGCGATTGGACGAGGAGGCACGCCAGCGCGGCGAGACACCCGTGCCGCGCGGTCCCTCCCCCGGGTTTGAAAACCTCAAGTGGCTGAAGCCGGTCTATGCCGGAGACACGATCACATATTCCAGCACGGTGACGGGCAAGATCGAGACGACGGGCCGGCCCGAGTGGGGCGTCATCCTTGGCGTCAACGAGGGGATCAACCAGCACGGCGACCTGGTGTTCCGCTTCGACAGCCGGGTCTATATCCCGAAGCGGCCCGTGGCGGGCTGACACGAGGTTGCATGTGCCAGCTGACGGCAACGCGTCACGTCCTCTAGGCCGCCACACACACTTCGGTCATCCCCGCCTTGTGCGGGGATCTGCCTTGCAGGGGAGCAGCATCCGCAAGCGTTCCGCCTGATCGGCGACCGGATGGATCCCCGCACGGGGCGGGGATGATTCAGAGTTTGGGGCAACCCTCTGATAGGAAAAGGTGACCCTGCTTCAAATCTCGCGGCCAAGGACGACTTCGTCGTGCAGGGGGATGCCGTATTCGCCCATGATCGGGATCTCGGGCTTCAGGAGACGTTCGGCATCAATCACGCCGGGGACGATGCGCTCGAGGCGGAACCCACGCCGCTGATAGAAGCGGAAGGCGTCGAGGTTGTCGTTGGACGTGCGGACCATCAGGCGGGTGATGCGCTGTCGGCGGGCGTCCTGCACCACCGCGTCCAGCAGCTGCGTTCCCGTGCCGCCCCAGCGGCTCAGCGAATCCAGCGTCAGGATCTCCCACTCGGTGTCGCGCTTGATCAGCGTGACGAGGCCGACCAGTTCATCGCCGTCCTCGGCAAGAAAGCCGGGCAAGGCCGAGGCGTCGATCATTTCGCCTTCGATCAGGATGTCCGGTGACGTCCAGCGCTCCGTCAGGAGTTGCGTGACGGCCGGACGATCAGTGTCCTCGATAGCGCGAATGAGGATGGGCATCGGTGGGTCCTATCGGCTGAGAAGGCGGGACGAAAGCGGCGTGCGGGCCTGCCAGCCCTCCCGCTCCAGCTCCGGATCACTATGTTCCTCTATCGGATACCCGAGGCAGAGGTAGGCGACAAGCTGCCAGTTTGGCGGAACATCGAGGGCGCCCTGCACGGCCTGCGGGTCGAGGATCGACACCCAGCCGACACCGACGCCGAGCATGCGAGCCGCAAGCCACAGCGCCTGCACCATGCCGGCAACGGAATGGGCGAGCGTCGCGGGCATGGTCGCCCGGCCAAGACCTTGCCCCTGTACCGGATCCGGATCGCAGAAGACCGCAACATGGACCGGAGCCTCTTTCAAGCCCGCAAGCTTGAGCCGGGCATAGAGCGCCGCCCGCTCCGTGTCGTAGCTTTCCGCCGCCCTTGCATTCTCCTGTTCGAAGCTGGCGGCCACGGCCGCGCGGGCCGCCGCGCTTTCGACCAGCACGAGGCGCCAGGGCTGGCTGTTGCCAACCGAAGGCGAGAGGTCCGCCAGACGCAGGATCTCGTCCAGCAGCCCATCTTCCAGCGGATCCGTGCGGAACCGCCGCACATCCCGGCGCCAGCGCAGGAGCAGCTCGAACTCGGCCCGGAAACGGGCATCGAAACGCGGTGGAAGCGGGCCCGTGTCCGCCACGGTCAGTGTCCCGGGAAGGCGGCCAGTGTGCGTACGGGCACGCCAAGGGCTTCCAGCTTCGCCCGCCCGCCCAGATCCGGCAGGTCGACAATGAAACAGGCAGCGACGATCTCGGCCCCCTGCCCGCGCAAAAGCTTGCAGGCCGCCTCCGCAGTGCCGCCAGTGGCGATGAGATCATCAACCACGATCACCCGGTCACCGGGGCGGATGGCATCCTTGTGCATCTCCATCTCGTCAATGCCATACTCGAGCGAATAGGCAATGCGCACGGTCTCGTGCGGCAGCTTGCCCTTCTTGCGGATCGGCACGAAGCCGGCCGACAACTGATGCGCCACGGCGCCGCCAAGGATGAACCCGCGCGCTTCGATCCCCGCGATCTGCTCGACCTTGGAACCCGCCCAGGGCTGGACCAACGCATCCACCGCCCGGCGGAAGGCGCGGGCGTTGCCGAGCAACGTCGTGATGTCGCGGAACAGGATCCCCGGCTTGGGATAATCGGGAATCGTACGGATCGCGTCGATGAGTTCGTCCGAAACGCTGGGCATGTCCATGGTTTGCCGTCCACCTGAAAAAGCTTCACCTGCCGCCCTGTTGGCCGGCTCTTTTGCCGGTTATACAGGAGTGCTGCAGGCAAGCAGCAAAAACTCGCGTGGGCACAGGCACCGTCCCGCGCTTGCCGCTCTGCCCATGCTCCCTCGCCCCCTGTTCCGGACCTTGCCGATGTTCGACTATTCCCTGCTGCACTGGACCACGTTCTTCACTGCAGCCCTTCTGCTCAACCTGTCGCCGGGGCCGGACTTTGCCTTCATCCTGGCGCAGACCGCAGCCGGCGGGCGAAAGGCCGGTTTTGCAGCGATGTTCGGGATCTGGACCGGGGCCTTTGGTCACGTGCTGATGGCCGCAGCCGGTCTGTCCGCCATTCTGGCGGCCTCGGCAGTGGCTTTCTCCATCGTCAAATGGGCGGGAGCTGCCTATCTGATCTGGCTCGGCATCCAGGCGCTGCGCTCGAAGGGCAGCGTGCTGCTGGCCGGCAAGGCGATGGACGAGCACAAGGTGCTGGCGATCTACCGCCAGGGCGTGATCGTGTCGCTGCTCAACCCGAAGGTCGGGATGTTCTTCCTTGCCTTCCTGCCGCAGTTCGTTGTGCCCGGCGCTGGCCCCATCGGGGCGCAGCTGTTCCTGCACGGCTTTCTTGTGGTGCTGATCGCCGCCTGCATCGAACCGCCGCTGGTGCTTGTCGGCGAACGGCTGACCAGCCATCTGCGGCAGAGCCCGCGCCTGGCCATGTGGATGGACCGGGGCCTCGGCGCGATCTTTGTCGGCCTCGGCCTGCGGCTGGCGATGCAGCAGCGCTGAAGCCACTGGTTCCAAGGCTGAAGCACCGCCAAGGCTCGACCGGACCTTGATGCGCCACGGTCATCGAAGTCTGCTATCAGTACCCCAACACGCGCGCTGTGATCGCCGCAAGCTTCGTCATCAGCGCCGGATCGCGCTTGTCTGGAGCTGTCATGATGGCGTGATCAAGCGCCCGGTCGGAGCCGATCGGGCATGGCTCATGGCTGCGCGGCAGATCGCGCGCCAGACGGGCAACCAGCCGCTGGGCATTGTGCGCATTGTCATGCAGCACCTGAATGATCGACTGGATGTCGACCTCACCATGGTCGGGATGCCAGCTGTCATAATCCGTCACCATGGCAACGGTGGCGTAGCAGATCTCGGCTTCCCGGGCGAGCTTGGCCTCAGGCATGTTGGTCATGCCGATGACATCGCAGCCCCAGGCGCGATAGAGATGGCTCTCGGCCAGCGAGGAGAACTGCGGGCCTTCCATCGCCAGATAGGTGCCGCCGCGCCGGTACTTGAGGTCCTCGCCCCGGGCGGCCGCTTCGATATGATCGACAAGCCGCGGGCTGACCGGATAGGCCATCGACACATGGGCAACGCAGCCGGCGCTAAAGAAGGATTTCGGCCGGGCGAAGGTGCGGTCGATGAACTGCTCCACCAGCACGAAAGTGCCGGGCGCAAGCTCCTCCTTGAGCGAACCACAGGCGGAGACGGACACCAGATCGGTGACGCCGCAGCGCTTCATGGCATCGATGTTCGCGCGGTAGTTGATGTCGGACGGGGCATGGACGTGTCCGCGGCCGTGGCGCGGCAGAAAGACCACTTTCAGCCCGTCGATGTGGCCGACGCGCAGGTCGTCCGATGGCGGCCCCCAGGGGCTGTCGACATGGACCCATTCGGCGCCTTCAAGGCCGGGAAGATCGTAAATGCCCGACCCGCCGATGATACCTAGTACCGATTCTGTCATGCTGCGTCCCCTTTAAGCCGGCTGATTCCTGCAGACTAGTGTGGCTGCCTGACACAAGGAAGACAGCCGGCTTATGGCGTGGCGCGTCCAGCGCAAGAGTAGGATCTCGCATCAGGGCCATTGGGGATCAGCCCGTCCACCCACCCATCGTCGCTCCTGCGAAGGCAGGAGCGACGAAGAAATGACTTCTCCGGCCAGACATACACAGGAGCGGCTCACGATGACCTGTCTGGAATGACGACGCTGCCCGAATACAAAAAGGCCGCCGTGCTGCCACGGCGGCCTTGATGAGATCGCAGAACGCAGCGCCCTCAGTGAGCGACGTTGCGCCAGAGCTTCTTCTTGGTGAAGTAAAGCAGCGAAGCGAAGACCAGAAGGAAGACGATCACGCGGAAGCCCATGGCCTTGCGCTCTTCCAGCTTCGGCTCGGCAGCCCACATCATGAAGGCGGCAACGTCGCGGGAATACTGGTCCACGGTCATCGGCGTGCCGTCGGTGTATTCCACCAGTTCGTCGGACAGCGGAGGCGCCATACCGATGGCGTTGCCCGAGATGAACTTCGGATTGTAGTACTGACCCGCGTTGATGACCACGCCTTCAGGGACGTCTTCCTCATACCCAGTCAACAGGGCATAGAGATAATCGGGACCTTGAGCGTTGTACTGAGTGAAAATGTCAAACACGAACCAAGGGAAACCGCGCTGAACGGCGCGGGCCTTGGCGAGCAACGAGAAGTCCGGCGGATAGGCGCCGCCGTTGGATGCACGTGCCGCCTGCTCGTTCGGGAACGGCGAGGGCCACTTGTCGGCGAGGATGGCCGGACGGTCATACATGTCGCCGTCATCATTCGGACCGTCGACGACGGTGTATTCGGCAGCGATGACCTTGGCCTGTTCCTCGGTGAAGGACGGACCGCCCTCCTGCGACAGGTTGCGGAAAGCAACCTGTCGGAGGCCATGGCACGACGCACAGACTTCCTTGTAGACCTTGAAACCGCGCTGCAACTGAGCCCGGTCAAAGGTGCCGAACGGGCCCGAGAAGGACCATTGCTGGCGTTCGATAGTCGGTCCCGGACCGGCAGCGAATGCCGGAGCGGTAACCGCGAGGACGACGGCGGCGGCAAGGGCGCGGACCGTCTTGATCATGATGCTCATGTTCAAAAACTCCTGAACCTTAACCGTCACTTACTTGGATTGCGGTGCTGCAACAGCAGCCGCAGGCTTTCCGGCCCCATTCGCCAGCACAGCGTCCGAGATCGACGCCGGGATCGGCAACGGTTTCTCAAGGAAACCGAGCAGCGGCAGGATCACGAGGAAGTGGGCGAAATAGTAGACGGTGCAGATCCGCGACAGGATCACGTAGATGCCTTCCGCCGGCATGGCGCCGAGGTAGCCGAGGGCAAGTGCGTTGATCGCGAAGATCCAGAAGAACTGCTTGAACAGCGGGCGGTAGACACCCGAGCGAACCTTGGAGGTGTCCAGCCACGGCAGGATGAACAGGACCGCAATGGCACCGAACATGGCCAGAACGCCGCCGAGCTTGTCCGGAACCGCACGCAGAATCGCGTAGAACGGCAGGAAGTACCATTCCGGAACGATATGCGCCGGCGTCACGAGCGGGTTCGCCTCGATGTAGTTGTCCGGGTGCCCCATGTAGTTGGGCATGTAGAACACGAAATAGGCGAAGACAATCATGAACACTACGATCGCGAACAGGTCCTTGATCGTGTAGTAGGGATGGAACGGCAGCGTGTCCTGGTTGGACTTCGGCTGAACACCCGTCGGGTTGTTGTTGCCGGTGGTGTGGAAGGCCCACACATGCAGCAGAACAACACCGAAGATCATGAACGGCAGCAGGTAGTGCAGCGAGAAGAAGCGGTTGAGCGTCGGATTGTCGACGGCAAAGCCACCCCACAGCCAGGTGCGCACCGCTTCACCGACGAGCGGGATCGCGGAGAAGAGGTTGGTGATCACGGTGGCGCCCCAGAAGGACATCTGGCCCCAGGGCAGAACGTAGCCCATGAAGGCGGTGCCCATCATGATGAGGAAGATCACCACGCCCAGGATCCACGAGATCTCGCGCGGCGCCTTATAGGAACCGTAGTAGAGGCCGCGGAAGATATGGATGTAGACGGCGATGAAGAACATCGACGCGCCGTTGGAGTGCATGTAGCGCAGCAGCCAGCCGAAGTTCACATCGCGCATGATGTGTTCGACGCTGTCAAACGCGGCAGCGGTGCTCGGCGTGTAGTGCATCACCAGCACGATGCCGGTGATGATCTGCGAGATGAGCATGAAGAACAGGATACCGCCGAAGGTCCACCAGTAGTTGAGGTTCTTCGGGGTCGGAAAATCGACGAAGGAACCGCGAACGAGCGAAATGACCGGCAGGCGGCTTTCAAGCCACTTTGCCGCCGCGCTCTGCGGAACGTAATTGGAATGTCCAGCCATGGCTGTCTCCTCAGGGCTGCGGCTCAACCGATCGTGATCTTTGCGTCGTCAACGAACGCATAGGGCGGGACCAGCAGGTTTTCAGGTGCAGGCCCAACGCGGATGCGACCGGCGGTGTCATAGTGCGATCCGTGGCAAGGGCAGAACCAGCCACCGAAATCACCGGCATCGCCGATCGGCACACAGCCGAGATGGGTGCAGATCCCGACCATCACCAGCCAGGGCTCCTTGCCCTCGGCGGCGCGGTTGGTGTCTGTCGCTTCCGCGGTTTCCGGCAGGTTCGAATTGCGGGCAAACTTGTCCGGCAGCGCGCTGAGCGGAACGGCCTTGGCCTCCTCGATTTCCTTTTCCGTCCGATGACGGATGAAAACCGGCTTGCCACGCCACTTCACGGTGATCGACTGACCGACCTCGACGGCGGACACGTCCACCTCGATGGAAGCCAACGCCAGCGCAGACGCATCGGGGTTCATCTGGTCGATGAAGGGCCAGGCGACGGCGCCTGCGCCGACAACGCCCATTGCGCCCGTCGCAAGATAGAGGAAGTCACGGCGGGTCGGTTCCGCCGAATGGGTATGTGCCAAGGTCGCGTCCTCTCGATACTTGTTCCACGTATACCGAATGCCCACAGGCAGGCTGCTGCGGCTCTCAAGTGAACCTTAGGCAGCCCGGCGCAGGCATCAACAGCAGACGGGTGCGGCATTCACCCGCACCTCACCAAGTGGCTCGTCTTTTTGCACCCTTCTAAGGGCTTGTCCAGATCGCCAGTGGATGCAGTCCCAAATGTCGCACCGCTTCCCGTCTCGCCCTCGCCCTCTTGATGCCGCGAAACCGCCGGGATTGGAAGGGGGGAACGGCGCACAAGGCGCCATCCCCCGCTTTATGTTCAGGCTTCTGCATGCGAAGGCAGGAATCCGCCGGACTGGTGCGTCCAGAGCTGGGCATAGAGCCCGCCTGCGGCCAGCAGATCCTCGTGCCGGCCCATCTCAATGATTCGGCCCTTGTCGAGGACGATCAAGCGGTCCATGGCGGCAATGGTCGACAGGCGGTGGGCGATGGCGATGACCGTCTTGCCTTCCATCAGGTCGAACAGACTGTCCTGGATCGCGGCCTCGACCTCGGAATCGAGGGCAGACGTCGCCTCGTCCAGCACCAGGATCGGGGCATTCTTGAGCAGCACCCGGGCAATGGCGATGCGCTGGCGCTGGCCACCGGACAGCTTCACCCCACGCTCGCCGACCTGGGCCGACAGGCCGCGCCGGCCATCCTTGTCCTCAAGCTGACCGACGAAGTCGAGCGCGTGGGCCTTGCGCAGCGCTTCCAGCACGTCCGCTTCCGAGGGATCCGGCGAGCCATAGGAGACATTCTCGAAAATCGAGCGATGCAGCAGGGAGGTGTCCTGCGTCACCACGCCGATGTTGGCGCGCAGGTCATCCTGCTGTACCTTCGAAATGTCCTGCCCGTCGATCAGGATCTGGCCACTTTCCACGTCGTAAAAACGCAGCAGGAGATTGACCAGGGTCGACTTGCCGGCCCCCGAGCGGCCAATCAGGCCGATCTTCTCGCCCGGACGAATGTCCAGTGAAAGCCCCTCGATCACGCCGCCGGTCTTGCCATAGTGGAAGTTGACATTGCGGAAGGAAATCTCGCCGCGCGGCACAGACAGCGACCCAGCTTGCGGGACATCGGCAACGTCCCGTTCGCGCGAGATGGTGCCAATGCCGTCCTGGACGGTGCCGACATTCTCGAACAGGCCCGAGACTTCCCACAGGATCCACTGCGACATGCCCTGCAGACGCAGGATGAGCGCAATCGCGATCGCGATATCGCCGGTGGTGACCACATCGATCTGCCAAAGGTAGATCGCCATCGCGCCTGTTGAGAACAGCAACAGGTTGTTGATCAAGGTCAGCGTCGAATTGAGGATGGTCACCAGCCGCATCTGGCCAAAAACGGAGTGGAGAAACACCGTCATGGATTTGCGGGCATAGGTTTCCTCCCGGTCAGCATGCGAGAACAGCTTGACGGTGGCGATGTTGGTATAGGCATCGACCACATGACCGGTCATCACCGAACGGGCATCGGCCTGTTCCTGGGAAATATCCTTCAGGCGCGGGATGAAGATCCGCAGCACCGCCAGATAGGCAGCGAGCCACACCAGCAACGGCAATGCCAGGTAGAGGTTGGCATCACCGACGACGATCACGGCGCTGGTGAAATAGACGACGACATAAACGAAGATGTCGACGATCTTGGTCACCACTTCACGCACCGCCAGCGCCGTCTGCATCATCTTGTTGGCGATGCGGCCGGCGAAGTCGTTGTGATAGAAGGTCATGCTCTGGCGCAGCAGATAGCGGTGCACGCGCCAGCGGATCGACATCGGATAGGGGCCGAGCAGGCTCTGGTGCATCAGCAACTCGAACAGGACCTCGATCACCGGCAGAAACAGCAGGATCACAAGGCCCATCCACAGAAGATGATGCCAATTGTCGGCCAGGAACGTGTCCCGGTCCGCCGTCGACAACCAGTTCACCAGATCGCCAAGATAGGTGAAGATCGTCACCTGCAGCACCGCGATGAGCGCGGCGAACAGCGCTACCGCCAGCAGGATCAGCATCACCGGCCGGGTGTAGTACCAGCAGAAGGCCGCAAAGCCCTTCGGCGGCACGGACAGGTCCGTGTCGACGAAGGGATCGACCATACGTTCAAATCGCGAGAACATCAGTCAACTCCGAGCGGGCATGCTGAGCCCGGGTTTTGGCCCGCGCACGGCGGACAGGGGCAAGCGTCTTCGACCGGTGCGCCGACAAGGCCACAGCCAGCGCAAAGCTGACCAGGGCCCCCGACAGCACCACTGTGCCAAGGAAAAGCGACAGCAGGCGGTCGGTGTTTTCTGCCATCAGCATGACCTGACCATGACGCTGCACAGCCTGCAATGACATCAGGTCATGCAACAGCACAGGCATGAAAAGCACGGCCGCGACGACAGCGACACCAGCGGCAAAGCCCGCAACGGCCAGAACGGCAAGGCGCAACCGGCGGACCGGCGACACGGCTGCCAGGCGGCGGGCCCCGGCGAAAGGGAAGTCTACATCCGGACCGTTCGGTAGCGCGAACGGGTCCATCGGGTAACGAACGGACATGGGTCTGCTCCAGGCAGGGGAGATGTCAGAATGCCACCGGAAAACAGGAACCGGAGAAAGGCGGCTGCAGCCCGTCGTCGAGGCGACGCGGCTTGGACCGGTGACAGGTCAGCTGGAGTTTTGAGCTTTGGGTCAGGCCTGCTGGGAGCAGGCAGACTTGGCGATCGAGCCCAGACGCAGGGCGACGGTCATGCAGACGCGCGACGCAATGGTCATGTACACCCTCCTGAGTTCGATTTTGGATCAAAGTGCCAAGGCGCATCCGCCACCGGATGCAAGAAAAGACATAGTCGAATCGGCTGTAAAGGAAAAGCTGTACAATGCGACCGCAGGCTTGATTCACGGGACCTGTGGCTGTTGCGCAACAAACTGGGGTTGCAGCGCGATCAGGCTGCGCGGATGCTGGTCAGGAATTGACGGACCTGCGCCTGCAGTTCGCCCGAGAGGCTGCCAAGCTGGCCGGATGCCAATTGCATCTCGTCAGTGGCCCGGGAACTGGCCTGCATGGCGCCCGCAAGCTGGTCGACGTTGCTGTCGACGCGGGCAGTGCTGGAGGTCGCGACGGAGACTGAACGGCCAATCGCATCGGTTGCCTCCGCTTGCTGCTGGATCGACGCACGGATGGTGTTCGAGATGTCGCTGATCCGGTCGATGGTTCCGGCGATGGAGCGGATCGCGCCGACGGCCTGATCGGCCACGCTCTGGACCGATGCCACCTGCGCGGTGATTTCCTCGGTTGCCTGGGTGGTCTGCCCGGCCAGCGCCTTGACCTCGTTGGCCACGACGGCAAAACCGCGCCCCGCCTCCCCGGCCCGCGCGGCCTCGATCGTCGCATTGAGCGCAAGGAGATTGGTCTGGTTGGCGATCTGGCTGATCAGTTCAACCACCTCGCCAATCGCCCGGCCGGTTTCTGCCAGGCGGCCGACGATGGCATCAGTCTGGCGCGCCTCTTCCACGGCACTGCCGGCAATGAGCGAGGCTTGCTGCACGTCTTCGGTGATCCCGGCGATGGACTGGGCAAGCAGATCGGCCGCATCGGACATGCTGCTAACCGACTGGCCGGATTCTGACGTTGCCACACTGACTTCGGAGACAGCGTGTGACGACCGGCTCACGGCATCGCGCAACTCGCCGGCATTGGTGCCGACTGCCTTTGCGGTTTCGTCAAGGGATTGCACGGCGGTCAGAACGGACCGCTCGAAATCATCGGCGATGTCGCGCATCAGGGCCTTGCGCTCTTCTTCGATATGCTGCTGCTGCATCGCCTGCCGAGAGGATTCCTCGCGGGCGCGCGCCGCGAGCTTGCCACGAAACTCCAGCACGGAGCGGGCGATGTCGCCAATCTCGTCGGACCTGTCCGCGCCATCAATGTCGACATCAAGATCACCATGGGAAAGCCGGGTCAGGCCGCCCTGCAGCCGCTTCAAGGGCCTTGCAACTCCCATGGCAAGCATGATGGCAAGACCAAGAAACGCGATGCCGACAGGCGTGCAGACCAGGACAATCTGCAGCATCTGGTCAAGGATCAGACTGTCGACGCGGGCCGCACCGTCCGGCCCCAGGAAGCCTTGCGCCTCGGTCGGGTTGGCGAGAGAGCGGGTCAGGGCCATGCGAAAGACATAGAATGCGTAACCAGTCCCCGCGACCATGATCGCGGCTGCCGAGACAACCAGGATCAGAAAGCGCCCGATGATCGGCAGACGCAGGCCGGCATTCGTGGGATGAGACATTGTTTGAACCCGCAATATGAAAACGCTGACCTGCTGGCCTTTCACTCGGGTCAATACTGGAGAGTTTGAGTAAATTTTCTATGGACGCACGCGCAATGATTGCTAGATCAGCTTCTGCGTCAGATAGTAGCCACCGGCCGCCGCCACGCCGGACAGCACCGTGCCCCAGACGACATCAACAACGACCACGATAAAGGGCCAGTCGCGCATCGTCGCAAAATTGGTCATGTCATAGGTCAGATAGGCAAAGAAGCCGAACAGGCCGCCATAGACCAGCGCATGCCAGAAGGACTCGTTGCGCAGGGCGGGCAAGACCGCGAAAATCACGATGCCGACCACATAGACGATGTAAAACACCGCAGCCGCGCCGAGGTTCGGCTTGTCCATCAGCAGGTGGCCAATACGGTCGAAGTAGAACCGGGTCGCGATCTGGGACAGCCAGATCGCATCGATGACAAGAAAGATTGCGGCAGTCGTGCCATAGGCGACGAGTATCTGGGCCATGCGTCCGGTTCCTTTTTCAAGCCTTACGGCTTAGGGCCTGGGACAGATCACCGCAGCTTACACCTCAGCCAGAAAACCTCCCGACTGGCGCGCCCACAGGTCGGCATAAAGCCCACCGCTCGCCAGCAGTGCGTCATGGTTGCCTTCCTCGACAATGCGCCCGCCGTCCATCACCAGCAGCCGGTCCATGGCGGCGATGGTCGACAGGCGATGGGCGATGGCGAGCACGGTCTTGCCGACCATCAGCGGCGCGAGGTTTTCCTGGATCACCGCCTCGACCTCGGAATCGAGCGCCGAGGTTGCCTCGTCGAGGATCAGGATCGGTGCGTTTTTCAACAGGACGCGGGCAATGGCGATGCGCTGGCGCTGGCCGCCGGAGAGCTTGACGCCGCGCTCGCCGACCTGGGCATCAAAACCACGCCGGCCCTTCATGTCGACCAGTTCCTCGATGAAGCCAAGCGCATGCGCCTGGGTGGCAGCGGCAACGAGATCCGCCTCGGACGCATCCGGACGGCCATAGAGGATGTTGTCGCGGATCGAGCGATGCAGGAGCGAGGTATCCTGCGCCACCATGCCGATGCTGGCCCGCAGAGATGCCTGTGTCACCTCACGCACGTCCTGCCCATCGATGAGCACCCTGCCCGCCTCGACATCATGGAACCGCAGCAGCAGCGAGGCCAGTGTCGATTTGCCGGCGCCAGAGGGGCCAACAATGCCGATCTTCTCGCCGGGACGCGCGGCGAAGTGCAGGTTTTCCAGCACGCCCTCGCCCTTGCCGTAATGGAAGGTGACGTTTTCGAAGGTGATTGCGCCCTGCGACACCTTAATCGGACGGGCATTGACGGCGTCGGTTATGGCAACCGGCCGGGAAACCAGCTCGACACTGTCCTGCAGGGTGCCGAACAGGCGGAACAGGCCGTTGAGCTGGCCCAGCATGCGGCCGAGCAGCAGGTTGAGCCGCAAAACAAGGCCGAGGGTCAGGGCGACGTCGCCGGTCGTCAGGCTGCCACCCTGCCACAGATGCAGGGTGTAGCCGGCAATGGCCACCATCATCACCCCGGACAGGGTGGACATGAGGGTGCGGACTTCGGTCAGGCTGCGGGTGAAGCGGGTCAGGACCACAAGATAGGACCCGAACTGCTGCCGCATCCCGATGTCTTCGCTCGGACGCGAGCCGAACAGCTTGACCGTCTGGATGTTGGTATACGTGTCGACCAGCCGGCCGGTCAGGCTTGAGGCGGCATGGGCGGATGACTTCGACTGCTCACGAATGCGTGGCACGTACACGCGGGCGATGACAACGAACACCACCAGCCAGATCGCCACCAGCAGCGCCAGGCGCCAGTCGAGCTCGCCAAGCATCAGCATGGTCGCAGCGGCATAGACGAGGATGTACCAGACCACCTGCAGCAAGGTGACCATGAGTTCACCCGCGACCTGCCCCGTTTGCCAGACCTTGGAGGAAATGCGCCCGGCGAATTCGTCGTGAAAGAAGCCTAGGCTCTGGTCCATGATCCGGCCATGCGCCTGCCAGCGAACCAGCGTGTAGAAGCCGGGAACAACGGTCTGCTCCTCGACAAGGGCCGTCAACGCAACCGTGGCAGCCCGTGCCACAAGCACGACGAAGGCCATCCACAGCAGCATCATCGCATTGTCGGAGAACAGGTTTTCGCGCGGACTGGCATCCAGCATGTCGACGATGGTGCCGATGAAGCTGTAGATGCCGGCCTCGATCGCGGCCGTCAGACCGCCCAGCACCAGCATGAGCAGGAAGGGCCAGCGGCATTCCCAGACATAAAGCCGCAGGAACGCCAGCGCCGACGAGGGCAAGGCGCGGGAGGCAACCGGCTGGAACGGATCGATCCAGCCTTCGAACAGGCGGTAGATGAACTGCAAGGCCTTGGGTCCGGTGCTAGGTGCCTATCTCTCCCGAGGGTCTATGTAGCATCTCATCTCGTGCCGGCCAGCGATTAAGTGTCTCAAGATTGGTCAGAGCCAGATGAGACTGGCGCGAACAGCGCACTCCGGTTCATCAATCCACGCGTGGGTCGATGCGAGACAGTGGCTCTCCGGTCCCGGCTCGGCGCTTCGCTTAGCCTCAGCTGGGCCGGGATGACGTCCGTGAGGTGGCAGCTTGCAGGCGAGTTCGTATAGTGCCCTGGTTTTCATGACAAAGGCCCTGTCGCTGTCCATGCCCGATCTCGTTCTCTATCAGCCAGATATTCCCCAGAACACAGGCACCATGCTGCGCATGGCGGCTTGCCTGAATGTGAAAGTGCATCTGATCGAGCCGGCTGGGTTTCCGCTGTCGGATCATGCGCTGAAGCGGGCGGGCATGGACTATCTGGAACGGGCGGCGCTGATCCGGCATGTAACTTTTGCCGCCTTTGAGGAGTGGCGGCTCGCGGAGGGGCGGCGGCTGGTGCTGATGACCACGCGAGGGAGCATGGCCTATACCGGACATGCCTTCGCGGCCGGGGATCTGGTGATGATGGGGCGGGAATCGGCCGGGGTCCCCGACGCGGTGCATGCAGTGGCCGATGCGCGGATCGTAATTCCGATGGCGGAGGGCATGCGGTCGCTCAATGTGGCCGTGTCCGCCGGCATGGTTCTGGGCGAAGCGTTGCGGCAGACGGGGAACTTTCCGCCGCTCGCCCGCGTTTGAAGGCGAGGCGCGGCATTGCTGCGCTTTGCAAGAGAGGCCTCAGGCCGCTAGAACGGCGGCAGGAGAAAGCCGGGCTCTGCCCGGTCATCAAAGGATGCGACAACCCATGAGCGACAAGACCCCGCAGACCGGACAAGAGCGTGGCGGCCCCGTGCCGGCGGATATCGAGGCGAAGAAACTCGCCGCGCCCGCCTGGTTTGCCGACTTGCGCGACCGGATCTGCGCGTCGTTCGAGGCGCTGGAGGACAAGATCGGCGCTCTGGACGGACCACTGGCAGACCGGCCAGCCGGACGCTTCGAGCGCACACCCTGGGAGCGGACCGATGCCAACGGCGCCAAGGGCGGCGGCGGCGTCATGTCGATGATGCATGGCCGGGTGTTTGAGAAAGTGGGCGTGCATGTGTCCACCGTCTTCGGCGAGTTCTCGCCGGAATTCCGGGGCCAGATCCCCGGAGCGTCGGAAGACCCGCGCTTCTGGGCCTCCGGCATCAGCCTGATCGCGCATCCGCAGAACCCGCATGTGCCGGCCGTGCACATGAACACGCGCATGGTCGTGACGACGCGGCAGTGGTTTGGCGGCGGCGCCGACCTGACCCCGGTGCTGGACGCGCGCCGCACCCAGACCGATCCGGACAGCATCGCCTTTCACAAGGCGATGGAAAACGCCTGTGCGCCGCACAAGAATGCGGACTATCCCGCCTTCAAGGCCTGGTGCGATGACTATTTCTTCCTGAAGCATCGCAATGAGCCGCGCGGCATCGGCGGCATTTTCTACGACTACGTCAATTCGGGCGACTGGGATGCAGACTTTGCCCTGACGCGCGATGTCGGTCTGGCGTTTCTCGACATCTACCCGAGGCTGGTCGAGACGAACTTCGAGAAGCGGTGGAGCGAGGCCGAGCGCGAGGAACAGTTGATCCGGCGCGGACGCTATGTGGAATACAATCTGCTCTACGACCGGGGCACGATCTTCGGTCTGAAGACCGGCGGCAATGTCGCCTCGATCCTGTCCTCGATGCCGCCTGTGGTGAAATGGCCCTGAGACCGTGTTGCATGTCAGATGGTTGCCGACATTCGCTTCAAGGTCATCCCGGGCGGAGCAAAGCGAAGACCCGGGACCGGAGAGCCCCAGGTTTTGCAGAGTTAACCCGTTGAAAAATCGAGGCCTCGGCTCTCCGGTCCCGGCTCGGCGCTTCGCTTGGCCGGATGACGCACGAGGGGCCGAGGTAATCCATCAATGAAGCGGGGGGCTATCGCCCCTCGCGGAACCAGGTGACGGACAGGGCGCCGAGAAGAAGGGCAAGGCCGAGGAGGCCGGAGAGAAGCGGAATCCGGTCGATGCCCTTCAGCACGCTGGCGTCGGTCGTCTTCAGCCCGATCCAGCCCGACCCGGCATAGTCATCGGCCCGTTTCAGCGGCACGATGCGCGGGATCGACTGCCCGCCGCCGATATCGGCAATGCGCAGCGCCGCACCTCCTGTCTGGGCGGACAAGGGCGCAAGTTGTTCCGTGGTGGAGAGCACGTTGGAGAATTCACGCGGATTCTGCGGCCCGACATGGATGAGAGCGGTGCGCTCGCCATCCGTCAGGGAATAGAGGCCAAGTTCGGTCGCAGCCTGGCTGGCGCGCCACAGGCCGGGTTCAGCTTCCGTAAGGCTCAACACCCGCGTGCCGCCAGTGGGCAGGGTGAGCGTCACATCCGCCGCCATGTCGCCAAGGGTCTGGCGTTCGACAATGAGTTCAGAGCCGCGCAGGCTGACACGCAGGGCTTCCTCCTCCAGTTCCGGCTCCTGCATCAGCCAGTGACCAAGGCGGCGCAGCAAGGGGACATGCGGGCCGCCGCCCTCATAGCCACGTGCCCAGAGCCAGACATGATCAGAGAGGAGCACGGCAACGCGGCCGGCTTCTTCGCGGTTGAGCACCAGAAGCGGCGTGTCATTTGGCCCGGACATCAGCGACTGACCAGCATCGATCTCGGCTTCGACCGCGCGGAACCAGCGGCTCCACTGGGGCGGTTCGGACCGGGCGCCGGGCAGACCGCGCGTCACCGGATGCCGGTTGCCGATGTCGGAGACCCGGGCATGGTAGGGCGTCTCGATGACATTGCCGGTCGGCCGGGCCGGCAGCACCGGCGCCATCGGCGTCTGGTAGATCGTCGAGCCTTCGGCGTAGTCCGGACCGCCGGCAATCAGCAGCGCCCCGCCGCCGCGCACATAACGGGCGATGTTGTCGAAATACAGCATCGGCAGCACGCCGCGGTTCACATAGCGGTCGAAGATGATGAGATCAAACTCGTCGATCTTTTCCGAGAACAGCTCACGCGTCGGGAAGGCGATCAGCGACAGCTGGTTGACCGGCGTGCCGTCCTGCTTTTCCGGCGGGCGCAGGATGGTGAAATGTACCAGATCGACCGAGGCATCCGACTTCAGCAGGTTGCGCCAGGTGCGCTCGCCGGCATGCGGCGAGCCGGACACCAGGAGAACCCGCAGGTTCTCGCGGATGCCGTCAATGGTGACGACGACCCGGTTGTTGAGCGGAGTCAGCTCGCCGGGCAGTGTTTCAGCCTCAAATTCGAAGATGTTCTGGCCGCCATGGCCGATCTCGACAGGGACTTCGAGCCGGGATCCCGGGCGAAGCCGAAACTCGTTGACCAGTTGGCCATCCCGGCGCACCCGGATCGTGGCCGGGCTGCCATCCGCACCGGGCAGGTTGCCGCCATCCTCCAGGTTCAAGGTGACCAGTTGCTCTGAGCCGACCAGTCCGAAACGCGGCGCGCGCACCAGCGACAGGCGCCGGTCGCTTTCGTCCGGCCGCCCGGTCACGAGGGCATGCAGCGGCGCGTTGAAACCCAGAGCCGTGCTGGAGGCAGGGATGTCGTGGACCTGACCGTCTGTCAGAAGGATCGCGCCGCCGACCCGCTCCGGCGGCACATCGGCAAGGCCATCGGCCAGCGCGCCGAACAGCGCAGTTCCATCATCACTGAGCGACGGATTGGCCTCGATGCGGCGCAGCTCGAACCCCGGCAATGCGGCAATGCGGGTCTCAAGCTCGGCGAGCGCGGCAGAGGTGGCGGCATCACGGCCATCCAGCGTCTGGCTCTGGCTCCTGTCGACAACGACCGCAACAACGCTGGACAGCGGGTCCCGGTCTTCACGCTCCAGCGCCGGATTGGCGAGCGCCAAGAGGACGAGAGCCAGGGCAAATGTGCGCAGGAGCCCGCCGCGCAGGCTTAGGAAAAGCGCTATTCCGAGAAACAGGACAACCAGTCCCGCCCCGGCCAGAAGGCTCCAGACGGGCACGAAGGGGTCAAAGGAGACAGACCAGATCATTGCCGTGTCTCCCTCACTGGCCAAGCCGTTCGAGCAGTGCCGGCACATGCACCTGATCGGCCTTGTAGTTGCCGGTCAGGCTGTACATGACGATGTTGACCCCGGCACGATAGGCATATTCGCGCTGGCCCGGATCATCGGGAACAGTTGGATAGAGCGGGTGGCCGCCGGCATCCACCGCCCATGCCGCCGCAAGATCATTGCCGGTGATGAGGATCGGCGTCACCCCGTCACCGGAGCGTACGGGCCGCTCGCTGTCCTGCGGACTGGCCTCCGTCGCCTCGACCCAGAGCGGACTGGTGGCAAAGCGGCCGGGGAAACTGTCGAGCAGGAAAAACGCCTTGGTCAGCACGTGATCCTCAGGCACTGGCTCCAGCGCGGGGACATCGAGGCCTTCCAGGATCTCGCGCAGCTTCAGTGTCGCCGGCGTGCCGGAGAGGCCAGTGGCCGAGGTGGTGATATGATCCCGGGTGTCGAAGAGGATAGTCCCGCCACCACGCATGAACCCATCGATGCGGCCCATGGTGCGGGCATCCGGCTTTGGGCTGGCCGGATCGATGGGCCAGTAGAGCAGCGCGAAAAAGGCCAGTTCATCGCTGGAAATGTCGAGACCAATGGGCGCGCCCGGCTCCAATGCCGTGCGAGCGGCCAGATACTGGGAAAGGCCGTCAAGACCCGCGCGACTGGCCTCGTCGATCTCCGGATTGCCAGTGATGACATAGGCAAGCCGCGTCTCGACAGTCGCCTCAAGCGCCTTAAGGTCCTCGGAGGAGGTTGCCTGGGCCTGCGCCGGCCCGGCTGCACTGACTAGGAGCGAAAGGGCGACGCCGATGGCGAGGAAGCCAACCAAGACGGCAGCCAAACGGGCAAGACGCAGGCGGCTGAGCATCCCGGCCATCAAGAGCACGATCAGCGCATCCAGCGCCAGCAGCAGGAAGGCAGAGGAGAACAGCCCGGCACGCAGATCCACCGGCTCGGCATCGAGATAGGGGCGGACGTCAAGACCGTTGCCGAAAGGAGCGGTGTCGAGCGGCATGAGGCGTTCCCCGCCAGAAAGAAGGTTGAGCGCACGGTAGCCATCCTCGGTGCCATAGAGGCCGGGCGGCGTGTCGCGGCTGGCGCGGACTGCTGCAAATCCCGACGCCGGGATGGAAGTAACATCGGCCCGAGGCGGAACGAAGGCGCCGAACCCATCGAGCAGCCGCAGCGGCGGCAGAACGGAGCGCACCTCGGTTTCTGCTGCTGCACCCGCCGGCAGGCCCTCGCCTGAATCGGGTGCGGCGGCCACGGCGCTGGCTGAGGCAACGATCCGGCGCAGCATGTCGACATAGGTGCCGGAGAGCGGCAGGTTGGACCAGGCACTGTCCGCTGTGACATGGAACAGGACGATGGCCCCCTCCCCGCGCCGGCCGGCGGTGACCAGTGGCGTGCCATCCGTCAGCATGGCCCAGCTGCGCTCGGGCAGATCCGCCGTCGGCTCGGCAAGCACCTGACGCGACACCAGCACCTCGTCAGGAACGGCGAGCCCGGCAAAGGGCGAGGCGGCGGGGAACGGCGCCAGCTTCTGCGGCTGTTCCCAAGACAGGCTGCCGCCGAGGGTGCGGCCACCGGCGCGCAGGGCAACCGGCAGAAGATCATCCGTGCTGCCCGCTGTGCGCGGACCGGCAAAGCGGACCAGCAACCCGCCGCCACGCACCCAGCGATCGAGCGCTTCGACGGCCGGATCCGGCAGGCGGCCGACATCGGCCAGCATGACGACGGAGACGCCCTGCTCCAGCAACTCCGGGATGGCTGCGCCGAGATCGGTGGAGCGCGGCAGGCGCAGATCCGCGAAAGGCGCAAGTGCCCGCTGCAGATAATACAGCGGCGACAGCAGCGGTTGGGCCTGATCGGCCCCAGCGCCGGAAATCAACCCGACCGTGCGCCGGCGCCAGCTGTCATCAATCAGCTTGACAGCTCCGGCGGCACGCTCCCCGTCGATTTCGAGACGGGCGATGTCATTGCGCAGTTCGCTGGGCAAGGTGAAACTCGCAGAGGCCTCGGCCGCATCGGTCTCGAACCGGGCGATGGCCTCACCGAGGACCAGGCCCTTTGGGTCCAGCGCCCTCAGCTTGACGTCGGCAGCCGCTTCCCCGGGCGTGCGGATCAAGGTGGCGGTCAGGGCATCGGCCGTGCTGGACAGAGCGGCGATGCCCTGCGGCGTCCGGGCACCGGTGTAGAGCGTCAGCGGCGTGGCACCGGCCAGAACGGCCAGATCCCGCTGGAAGGCCCCGGCAAACGGATCCTCCAACCCGTCGGAGATCCAGACGATGTGGCCGGGTGGTGTCTCGGCGATGGCCTTGCGCAGGGCGGTGACCAGTTCAGCGCGCTGCCGGTCCCAGGGCTGCGGCGCCATGGCGCGCAATCGTTCAGCGGCAAGGGCGGCGGATGTCGGGGTCAAGGGCTGGGCCGGACCATCGGCCGTGGCCGCGAGGATCACCGGCACCTCAGCGGTCTCGGCGAGTTCCAGGACGCCCCGGGCGGCCGTCAACTGACGGTCCCAATCCGCGGCGGAAGTCCAGCCGTTGTCGAGAAGAATGAGCACCGGGCCCTCGCCGAGCGCGATGCGGTCGGCAGGGCGCCACTGCGGGCCGGCCAGGGCCAGGATCAGCAGAGCAGCGATGAGCAGGCGCAGCAGGGTCAGCCACCACGGGCTTTTCTGCGGCGTTTCCTCGCGCTTCTCGATGTCGACCAGGAGCCGGGTTGGTGGAAAGGTCACCTCTCGCGGACGCGGCGGGGTGAAGCGCAGCAGCCACCAGATCACCGGAAGCAGGACAAGCGCACCAAGAACAGCGGGCGCGGCGAAGGCGAGCGGCAGACCGAACATCACAGACGCCCTCCCTTGCCTGTGAGCCCGTCCGAATGGCCGCTGAGGCGCTCATGCAGCGCCAGCAGCGGCTCGGTCGCAGACCGGTCGGTGTGGTGCAGGATATAGCTCCAGCCGGCGCGGGTGGCGAGCTGGCGCAAGGCATCCTTGCGCTCGGCCAGGCGCGCCTGATAGGCCGCGCGCCAGCTTTCGGCGCGTCCCGTCGTCAGCTTGAGGCCGGATTCCGGGTCGCGGAACTCGACCCGGCCATCGAAGGGGAAGGTCTCCTCGATCGGATCCAGCACCTGGACCAGCGCGCCGCGTGCCCCGGTCCCGGCCACCCGGTTGACCCAGTTGGCGATGTCGGCGAGGGGATCCAGAAAATCGGCGATCAGCACCACGTCGGAAAAGCGCCGAATGCCGGTGCTGTCCGGCAGTGCGGCAGGCTTGGCCAGATGCACCAGCGCATCGGCGAGACGCTCGGCGGCATTGCGGTCGGACAGGGGCCGGGTCACGCCTGGCAGGCCGATGCGCTCGCCGCTGCCGGCCAGCATGTCGGCAAGGGCCAGCAACAGGACGATCGCGCGGTCGCGCTTGGAGACATGTGACAGATTGGACCGGAAGGACATGGAGGACGACAGATCCGCCCACAGCCACAGCGTATGTGCGGCCTCCCATTCCCGTTCGCGGACATAAAGATGGTCATCGCGGGCCGAGCGACGCCAGTCGATGCGCCGGGCCGGCTCGCCCATGTTGAACGGACGGAACTGCCAGAAGGTCTCGCCGGGCCCAGAGCGCCGGCGGCCATGCCAACCAGCGGAGACCGTGTTGCCGATGTGGCGGGCATCGACCAGCAGATCCGGCAGGGCTTCGGCAAGGCTGCGGGCCTCGCCCATGGTGACGGGGCCGGCCAGGGATGTGTCTGCTGCTGTCTCCGCGCCGCGCGCCATTCAGCTTCTCCCACCTCAGCCGATTTTCGCCTTCAGCCGGCCAATGACCTCGCGCACGCTGTGCCCATCGGCACGGGCGGCGAAGGTCAGGGCCATGCGGTGCTGCAGCACCGGTTCGGCCAGCGCCAGCACGTCGTCGATGGACGGGGCCAGACGGCCTTCCAGCAGGGCACGGGCGCGGACGGTCAGCATCAGGGCCTGGCTGGCACGCGGGCCGGGGCCCCAGGCGATCAGGCGCTGCAGCTCGTCGCCCTCGCCCCCTTCCGCCGGGCGGGCGGCCCGCACAAGGCTCAGGATTGCCTCGACGACGCTCTCGCCCACCGGCATGCGGCGGACAAGGGTCTGGATCGCGGCCAGTTCCTCACCGTTCAGGACACCTTTTGCCTTGGCCTCACCGGCGCTGGTGGTTTCCAGCAGGATCCGCCGCTCGGCCTCGAGGGTCGGATAATGCACGTCGATCTGCATCAGGAAGCGGTCGAGTTGGGCTTCGGGCAGCGGATAGGTGCCCTCCTGCTCCAGCGGATTCTGGGTGGCCAGAACGTGGAACGGCCGGGGCAGGTCATGCGGTTGGCCGGCGATGGTGACATGATATTCCTGCATCGCCTGCAGGAGCGCCGACTGGGTGCGCGGGCTGGCACGGTTGATCTCGTCGGCCATCAGCAACTGACAGAACACAGGGCCTGCGATGAAGCGGAAGGCACGCGCGCCATCGGCGGCCTGCTCCATGACTTCGGCGCCGAGAATGTCGGAGGGCATCAGGTCAGGGGTGAACTGGATGCGGCGGGCATTGAGACCCAGCACCGTGCCGAGCGTGTCGACAAGCTTGGTCTTTGCAAGGCCTGGAACCCCGACAAGAAGCCCGTGGCCACCGGCGAGGATGGTCACCAGCGCGCGCTCGACGACGCTTTCCTGGCCAAAGATCACCCGGGCGATGTCTGCTTTCGCCTCCCCGATGCGGGCGACGGCCTTTTCGGCCTCGGCCATGATCGCGGCGGGATCCGTTTCTGGGGAGGGGCTGATTGCGCTCATCGCGGACCTCTTCGCTTTGCCTGCATCACCACCGGACGGCTTGGCCGAACAGGCCATTGGTTCGAATACTCTGACAGCATATCTTAACCCCGGTAAGCCGCTAATTCTGGCAAGAGCTTCTGTGAGCGGCCTACGGACCAGGCCGTGAGCATGGATCACACCGCCCGGACATGGCGGAAGAATGGCGATGCAGCCGCTGCCCCTTGGGACGCAGCAGGGCGAACAGGAAGAAACGATGACGCAACTGGATGCAGGACTGACCGCGCTGCTGGCCCGCGCCGGGGCCGGCAATGGCCGCAAGCCGCCGGTTGAACAGTGGAATCCCCCGTTTTGCGGCGATCTGGACATGCGCATCGCGGTCGATGGCAGTTGGCATTACATGGGCTCCCCCATCGGCCGGGAGGCGCTGGTGCGGCTGTTTGCGTCTGTCCTGCGCCGCGACGCGGACGGGGCTCACTATCTTGTGACCCCTGTGGAAAAGGTAAGGATTCGCGTCGACGACGCTCCGTTCCTGGCCGTGGAGTTGCATGCGGAGGACACCGGCCCGGCGCAGCGACTCACCCTGCGCACCAGTGTCGGAGATGTGATCACCGCCGGCCCCGAACATCCGTTGCGGTTTGCTGTCGAGGCTGACACTGGCGGCCTGAAGCCCTATGTCCATGTTCGCGGACGGCTGGAGGCGCTGCTGGCGCGGCCGCTGCTCTACGAGCTTGCGGACCTGTTCGTGGACCGGGACGGGGAAACCGGGGTGTGGAGCGGCGGGGCTTTCTTTGCCTTGCCGACCGAAGCCTTGGACAAAATGGAAACAGACACGAACGGGGAGACGGCAGCGTGAGCGTGGTGGATCTGGCGCCCTATAGCCTGGCGGAGTTCCGCAGCATGGCGCTGTCGCGCCTGCCGGTTCCCGCCGACCGTGTCACGGGCGACCACATTCTCAACCCGGACATGGGGCCGTATGCGAAATGGACCGGGGCACCGCGCGAGGCAGCGGTGCTGATCCCGATCCTTGAGCGAAGCAGCGGCAAGGTGAGCGTCCTGTTCACCGAACGCACCGCGCATCTGTCCTCCCACGCCGGACAGGTGGCATTTCCCGGCGGAAAGATCGACCCCGAGGACGGGACGCCGGAAATGGCGGCCCTTCGGGAGGCGGAAGAGGAAATCGGCCTCCATCGCCACCATGTCGAACCCTTCGCCCGGCTCGCCCCCTATCTTACCGGCTCCGGCTACCGGGTGACACCGATCATCGGCTTCGTCAGCGGCGATCCAGTGCTAACGCCAAACCCCGGTGAAGTGGCCGATGTCTTCGAGGTTCCGCTGGCCTTCCTCATGGATCCGGCAAATCATCAGCGCCAAAGCCGGGACTGGCAGGGCAAGGCGCGCTATTTCTACGCCATGCCCTATGAAACCAGATACATCTGGGGCGTGACCGCGGGCATTGTCCGCTCCCTTTACGAAACGGTGTATGGCTGATGCTGCGCGTATTTCTCACACAGCTCCTGTTCTTCCTGCTGCCGTTCATTGGCTATGCCATGTGGCTGTGGTTCACCCGAAAGGGGCAAAGCGCCGACAACTGGCGCAACGGCCCGGTGTTCTGGCTCATTTTCAGTGGCCTCCTGATCAGCATCGGCAGCTTTATCCTGATGGCGAGCTTCGACCGGATGCCGCAGGACAAGGAGTACAGGCCGGCAGAGTTCCGCGACGGCGCGCTCGTGCCCGGACGCTATGAATAACGCACTGCCCGCGCTGGCATCAGCTGCCTGGCTGAAGGCCCCTGCCCTGCAGCGCGTTTTTGGCGCCATCGGGCGTGACGGCGATGAACTGCGCGCTGTCGGCGGCGCGGTGCGCAACAGCCTCCTCGATGAACCGGTCAGTGATGTCGACCTGTGCACCACGGCCCTGCCGCACCAGGTGATGCAACGGGCCGAGAAGGCCGGGCTGAAGGCGATCCCGACAGGCATCGACCACGGCACGGTGACGGTGGTGAGTTCGGGTGAGGCCTTCGAGATCACCACCTTGCGCGAAGATGTAGAGACCTTCGGCCGTCATGCGGTGGTGCGGTTCGGACGCGACTGGACGCATGACGCGGCCCGGCGTGATTTCACCCTGAATGCGCTTTATTGCTCTGCCGATGGCACCTTGCATGACCCCTTGGGCGGGCTTGCCGATTGCCTTGCCCGAAAAGTCCGCTTCATCGGCGATGCCAGCCAGCGCATCCGGGAAGACTATCTGCGCATCCTGCGTTTTTTCCGCATGCAGGCGACCTACGGCCGCGGAGATCTGGACGGCGAGGGCCTCAGCGCCTCGATTGCCCTGCGCGATGGTCTGCGCCAGCTGTCAGCCGAACGGGTGGGCAGCGAGTTGAAACGGCTTGTCGTCGCCCCGAAGGCAGCACCCGTCGTGCATCTGATGGAGGACAGCGGGATACTGGAAATCGTCACCGGCGGGGTTGCGCGGCTTGCTGATTTCGAGGCGCTGAAGCACTTGCAGCCGGATCTGCCGGAAGCCGCCGCAGCGCCCGTCTGCCTCGCCGCGCTGTTCGGTTTCGGGACCGATGACCTTGAGCGCTTGGCCGAGCGCCTGCGATTGTCCAATGCCGAACGCGACCGGATGGTTCGCGCAAGACTGGCAGCCGATCGCATCGTGGCGACGTCAGATGCACAGCGCACCGTCAAGGCGCTGCTTGTCGACGAGGGCGGGACGACGGCGGCCGATGGTCTGGCACTGGCGACCGCGATGTTGAGGGCAAGAGGCGAGGATGGAAGACAGCTAGCTGCCGCTCGGGCCTTGCTGACGGACTGGACCGTACCGGTGTTTCCGGTGACGGGACGCGACCTGATCGAACTTGGCCTGGAAAAAGGCCCGGCGCTCGGGGCAGAGCTGGCGCGCCTCAGGACGGCCTGGGCTGACAGTGACTACACCGTCAGCCGGACCGACCTGCTTGCCCTGATCAGCCCCTAACCCGCCCCGCCGCGAACGAGACCGGACGGCATCGGAGAGCCGTCCAGCATGGCGACCAGCAAGCGGTTCGGATCGACCGGCCCAGGCATGACAATGCGGCCGAAGGGCACCGGATCGAAGCCGAAGGGGCCATAATAAGGCGGATCGCCCACCAGCAGCACGGCCGTTTCGCCGAGCCGCTTCGCCTCGTCCAGTGCCGTGCGCATCAGCAACTTGCCGAGACCCCGGTTCTTGTATTCCGGCGCGACGGTCAGCGGCCCGAGCAGCATTGCCGGCGTGTCGCCGATGCGGATGCGCGTCAGCCGAACGGAGCCGGCGACCTGATCCCCGGCAAGGCCGACGTAGCTGAGGCGCTCGTCATGCGGGATACCCTCGCGGATGCGAAACGCTGTGCGGACGAAACGGCCAGGGCCAAAGGCTGCGGCTTGCAGGGCGTCAACAGCAGCCTCGTCGCACGGGTGCTCAAGGCGAATGAACCAGGTGTCGGCTTTCATGATCATGGGATCCGGGGCAGATAAGGACATCAGTCACGTCCGTTGCCCGGTTCCGCCGCAGCGGACGGGTCCGCTCAGCAGCCAGACAGGAGACGCGCGAAGGCGGACGAGATCCGGTCTCGTCGGCAGCGTCGTCGTCGCAGGTCATGGCACGCGATCATCGCAAGTCCCGAAAACGGCTGCGCCTTGCAGCCAACAAGAATCGCACTATCACGCGTCAGCCGATCAGGTCCATGAAAAAATTCAGCACTCACCAGATCGCACTGGGCGCCATCCGGCCGGCACGTTCATCAAGCCGGCGCAAGGTTGCGCTGGTGATGTCCGCCGGCAGGGCCACAGGCGAGAAGAAACGGGCTTCCGCAATCTCACTGTTGGGCACCGGACTGCGGCTTGGCGGATCCCACTCGGTAATCTCAAAAAGGGCAACGTGATCGCGGCGGGTGGTTTCCCGGTTGTGATAGAGGCCGAGCAGAACCGGTTCGCTGCGGGCAATGATCCCCGTTTCCTCGAAAGTCTCTCGCACTGCCGCCTCGGCCAGCGTCTCGCCCACATCGACGCCGCCGCCGGGAAAATACCAGCCCGGCAGATAGGTGTGGCGAACCAGCAGCACATAGCCGGAGGCATCGCGCAGGATCACGCGAACACCCAGGGTATGGGCATGCCGCAAGAGCGCCGCGCCATGAATCAGGCGGCGTGTGAAACGGGCAGGAAGCAGCGACAGGAGAAAATGCATGGTTCACATATGCCAATGCAGCCGCAAGAGACAAGCCTTGATCCCTTGCGGCGCAGCAATAGCTAACGCGCAGGAAACCGGCCATGCGGAAAACGCAGCCCTGCCCCTCGGGAAAGTTGGATTGTGCACGTGCGAAGAAAGGTTATATATCGCGCATTCCGATCAAAAAGCGGGCAGCGACTTGCACAATCCCTGCGCAAGGCTCTCGCCGGAAACCAAAAGAGTTCAAAATGTTTACCGCTCTGTTCACGCGCCGTCGTCGCACTCGCCGCTTCGCA
Source organism: Pannonibacter sp. (assembly GCF_051860505.1). Lineage (NCBI taxonomy): Bacteria > Pseudomonadati > Pseudomonadota > Alphaproteobacteria > Hyphomicrobiales > Stappiaceae > Pannonibacter > Pannonibacter sp. The sequence continues at coordinate 97,913 of NZ_JBHYDX010000011.1, forward strand.
TGGAAGCCGGAGATTGACCTGAGCAATCCGCGCATCCGTGCCACCCTGTCGACCTTCAGCGCCAACTAAGGCTGCGAAGCACCGATAAAAAAGACGTCCGGCCTCCCCCGGGCGTTTTTTTATAACCGCAGGAACCGGCTTTTCGCTTGACCGGCAGCTAATGGCAGCGAACATGCGGCCCATGTTTCGACTGGCACATTTCTCCGATCCGCATCTCGGGCCCCTGCCCGACCCGAGCCTGTGGCAGCTCGCCTCCAAGCGCGTGCTCGGCTTCGTCAACTGGCGCCGCAACCGGTTGCGCGCCATGGGCGGCGATACGCTCGCCCGGCTGCTCGACGACATGGAGGCAGCCGAACCCGACCACATCGCCCTGACCGGCGACCTCGTCAACATCGCCCTGCCGGCCGAAATCAGCGCGGCCCGTGACTGGCTCACCGCCGTCGCGGCGCCGGATCGGTTGTCCGTGGTGCCCGGCAATCACGACGCCTATGTGCCCGGCGCACTCCGCAGCGCGATGCAGGCCTGGCACGCCTACATGACCGGCGACGACAGCGCCATGACACAGCATGGCGCGGCGCACTTCCCCTATGTCCGGCGGCGCGGACCGGTCGCCATCATCGGCGTCTCCACCGCCAAGGCCACCGCGCCCGGCTTTGCCTCCGGTCGGGTTGGCGTGCGCCAGACCCGGCGGCTGATGCAGATGCTGGAGAACCTGGGGAAGGAGCAGGTGTTCCGGGTGGTGCTGATCCACCACCCGCCCTTCAAGGGCGCGACAAGCTGGTACAAACGGCTGGAAGATGCCTCCCGCGTGCGCGCCGCCATCAAGCGCTCAGGCGCCGAACTCGTGCTGCATGGCCACACCCATATCGACAGCCGGACGGTGATCGAGGGGCCGCACGGGCCAGTGCCGGTGATCGGCGTTCCATCCGCCAGCCAGAGCCCCGGCGGGCACAAACCCGGCGCCCGCTACAACCTGTTCGATATTGCGCGCAAAGACACCGGATGGACCTGCCATCTCGAAGAGCGCGGGTTTGCTGAAATTGGTGGCGGGATTGACGTGATTGACCGGCTGGACCTGACGATCCCCGGCTAGCCGCCCGACTTGGCCAGGCTCAGCCCATCGGGTTGGCGAACCAGGCATAGGCGATGAGGCCGATCATGCCGGCAAGGATGCCGCCGAGAAAGGAGACAAGCACCGGACCCCAGATCACGCCACCGCGCGCCGTACCGGAAGGCTGACCGTTGATGGCCGCCTTCATGCGCTTGTCGAGCCAGTCGCCTTCAAGGGCTCGCTCGCGCTCGATGATGCGCTCGGCGATATATTCCGTGACGCAGTCGGCCATGTCATCGAGGTCAGCGGTTTCCAGGATGACGACGCGGCCCAGTCTTGTGTCTTTGAGGAAGCGGTAGGTGCGCCGGTCCCCGGCCACGGCGATATGGCTGGTCATGTCGATCCACAGGCGCGGTGTCGTGCCCGGAACGATCTGGAACGAGAACTGATCGTCGTTCTCCGGCACTTCCTTGAACACATCGGTAAGCTCGTCGGCGAGCATCTCCAGCCGCGTGCGTTCGGTCTCCTGCAGCTCGATCACCACATCCGCCCGTTCGGCCTCGCCAAGGCGGACTTTGCGGATTGCATCGCGCAGGTTGCGCACCTTTGCGTGGGGCACGACATTCGTCGGTGAACCGCTGGTCTGTTCGTTGGCCATGGTGATTCCAGGTTGAGGACATCGCTTTTGTTAAGCGGACTTTTACCCAATTGCGCGGCAGTTAAAACCGCACTGACCGGCCCCCCGGCACTCGTCCACCGGCAATGTCGGCAGGTTGGTTAACTCTTCTTAAGACATTTTAACCGTTACCGCCAGCGCCCTGCCCGGTTGATCACCGATCCGGCCGGATGATCGGCAGATGCGGGCCGACGCTGTCCGGCAACAGGCCGGAAAGGCGCGGGTCATCGATGACTTCCAGCGCGCGCCGGTAAGGCGTGAACCCGCTGGCACAATAGAAGCCGAGCGCCGCAGGGCTGTCACCCGTGCAGGTGTGAACATAGAAGCGCCGCGTTTCAGGCCGGGCCCAGGCCATGTCCAGCCCGGCTTCCATCAGCCAACGGCCCAGGCCGCGCCCGGTTTCCTGCGGCACCAGGCCGAAGAAGGCCAGTTCCACATTGGCCGGATCGGCATAATCCAGTTCAAGCAGCCCGACGGGGCGGCCATCCGAAACGGCAACGTGGATGGTGCGGGTCTCTTGCGCCAGGATCGCGGCAAGCCGGTCGCGCGGCATCAGAAGACGGGAGAACCAGAGCCATTCGTCGCCGATGGCACGGAACAACGGCAGGTAGGTATCCGGATCCGGCTGTTCCCAACGGGTCAGCGTGACGCCCTCGGGCACGCGCGAAAGCCGCGGGGCTGGCCGGGCGAACATCTCGAGATAGGTGACGACAAAGGCGATCTTGCCGGCTGGAAGATCGGTGTATCCATTCAGATTGAGGGGGGTCATGGAAGGTCCTGGGGGCGGGATGAGTGATGTCCGCTTAGCATCCACTGCCAACGACCGACAACCGGCATTTGACGCAGATTGCCGACGTTAACCCCCTGTTAACCATATGCGCCCAGCATGAAGCCATGGCAAAGATCGGAAACAATTTCGGTAAAAGATACGGTGGCAGGTCCGGCAACAAGTTCGGGCAGCAGAAAGAACGCGTGTCGCTGAAAGACTACAACGACGCATGGGCGGCAGTCCGCAGGAAGTCGATCGAGAAGACGAAGGCCCTGTCGCAGGAAATCCAGAACACGATCTATCAGACGACGGTCACCGTCGGCCAGCAACAGACCTATAATGCGTTCCAGGGCAACAATGTCAGCACCGCCTCGGCGCTGTCCCGCCTGAATATCCTAGTCTGACACGGCGGCCTGAGCCGCGCAACTCACCCAATCCTCAGATTGATCCGATCGTCTTCAGCTTGACGCGCGGATGCACCTCGTTCTGGCTCATCACGGTCGTGTGGGCGCGGAAGCGTTCGACAATCGAGCGGACGAAGGGTCGGGTTTGCGGCGAGGTCAGAAGCACCGGCACTTCGCCCTGCTGTGCCGCCTTCTCGAAGGCATCGCGCACGAGCGTGACGAATTCCTGCAGTTTCGACGGCTGCATCGCCAGTTGGCGGTCGTCCCCTTCCCCGACAATCGCCTCGATGAAGGACTGTTCCCAGCGCGGGCTGAGGGAGACAAGCGGCAGATAGCCGCCCGGCGACATGTTCGCGGCACAGATCTGGCGAGCCAGACGCGTGCGCACATGTTCGGCAATGGTGTTGGTGTTGCGGGTAAAGCCGGCAGCCTCTGCGACCCCCTCGAGAATGGTGCCAAGATCGCGGACGGAAATGCGCTCGCCCAGCAAAGTCTGCAGCACACGCTGGATGCCCGATACGGTGATCTGCGACGGAATGAGGTCCTCTACCAACTTGGCCTGTTCCCCTTTCAGCTCTTTCAGCAGCTTCTGCACATCGGCGTAGGTGAGCAGTTCGGCCACATTGGCCTTGATGGTCTCGGTCAGATGGGTCGACAGGACGGTCGCAGGATCGACAACGGTATAGCCGCGCAGGGACGCATCTTCGCGATAGATCGCCTCAACCCAGGTGGCTGGCAGGCCGAAGGTCGGCTCGGTGGTGTTGGTGCCCGGGATTTTCACCTGGCCGCCAGCCGGATCCATGACCATGAAGCGGTTGGGGAACAGCATGCCCTTGCCCGCATCCACTTCCTTGACCTTGATCGTATAGTCGTTGGCGCCAAGCTGGATGTTGTCGAGAATGCGCACCGGCGGCATGATGATGCCCATGTCGGCCGCGACCTGCCGGCGCAACGCCTTGATCTGTTCGGTCAGTTGATCCGGCTGGCCGGTCTGCTGGCCATTGATGAGCGGCAACAGCGCATAGCCAAGCTCGATGCGCAGTTCGTCCATCTTGAGGGCGTCGGTGATCGGTGGCTCGGGGACCGGCTTTGGCGCGCTCTCGACCGCCTTGACCGCCGCAGCCTGGAAGGCCGTCACCTTCTTCGCGTTGCCTGCCTTGATCGCCAGCCAGCCGGCAAGCGCTGCAAGCCCCAGAAACGGCACCATCGGAATGCCGGGCAGCATCGCCAAGGCCACCATGACGAAGGACGACATGCCCAGCGCCTTGGGATAGCCGGTGAACTGCGCCACCAGTGCCTTGTCGGCCGAGCCGCTGACACCAGCCTTGGAAACAAGGATGCCGGCGGCGGTGGAGACGATCAGGGCCGGGATCTGCGACACAAGGCCATCACCGACGGTGAGGATCGTGTAATTCTGCGCCGCTTCGCCGAAGGTGAGACCCATCTGGGCCACCCCGATGACGATGCCGCCGATGACATTGATGAAGGTGATGAGCAGACCGGCGATGGCATCGCCGCGCACGAATTTCGACGCGCCGTCCATGGCGCCGAAGAAGGTGCTTTCCTCCTCCAGTTCCTTGCGCCGGCGCTTGGCTTCCGTCTCGTCGATGAGGCCGGAGGACAGGTCAGCGTCGATGGCCATCTGCTTGCCGGGCATGGCGTCGAGGGTGAAGCGCGCAGCGACTTCAGCGATACGTCCGGAACCCTTGGTGATGACGATGAAGTTCACGATCACCAGGATGGCGAAGACGATGATGCCGATGACGAAGTTCCCGCCCATGACGAACTGGCCAAAGGACTGGATCACCTGACCGGCAGCCCCGGTGCCTTCGTGTCCACCGGCCAGGATGAGGCGGGTCGAGGCCAGGTTCAGCGCCAGGCGCAGCATCGTCGAGATCAGCAGGACCGTCGGAAAGGACGAGAATTCAAGCGGCTTCTGGATGAACAGGCCGGTCATCAGGATCATCACCGACAGGATGATCGAAATCGCCAGGAAGAAGTCCAGCAGCATCGCCGGCATCGGCATGATGAGCATCACGAGGATGACCATGACACCGACGGCAAGGCCGATATCGCCCTTGCGGATGGAATCCAAGAACTCGGCCGCCGACGGCAAGCCGAAGCTGGGCACTGCCGGCGGACGCGGCGGTGTCGGCGGTGTCGGCTCGTTGGCGGACGTATCGGTCATGGGGTGTCCCTGGCCTGCCCTGGTTCAGTGATCACGCGCCGCGCGCCTCGCCGGGGCCCGGCACCAGGACGCCTTCGTCCATGTACTGGTTCAGCTTGTTGCGCAGGGTGCGGATCGAAATGCCGAGAATCTTGGCGGCATGGGTGCGATTGCCAAGACAATGATCGAGGGTGTCGAGAATGAGATCCTTCTCGACATCGGCCACCGTGCGGCCAACGAGAGAACGCGAGACCGCCTCTGCCGTCTCCACGGCCCGTTCCACCGGGCTGCGGGTCACGGTGAGCGGACTGCCGTCCGGCATGCGGATGGCGTCGACGCCAATCTCGGGACCGTTGGCGAGCAAGATCGCCCGGTGCATGGTGTTTTCCAGCTCGCGCACATTGCCCGGCCAGGGATTTCCAGTCAGGGCGCGACGCGCATCGGCGCTGATCGGCCGGTCCGGAAGGCCATTTGCCTGGGCATAGTGGCGGGCGAAATAGCTGGCCAACTCAAGGACATCCGCCGGCCGATTGCGCAGCGGCGGCAGCTTGAGATTAACCACATTCAGCCGGAACAGAAGATCCTCGCGGAACGTCCCCTGACGGACGCTGTCGGCAAGATCCCGGTTCGACGTGGCGATGATGCGGATGTCGACCGGTACAGGACGCGTGCCACCAACCCGGTCGATCACACGCTCCTGAATTGCACGCAGCAGCTTGGCCTGCAGCCGCACGTCCATCTCGGAGATTTCGTCCAGGAGCAGCGTGCCGCCATCGGCCTCCTCGAACTTGCCGACACGGCGGGCGACAGCCCCGGTAAAGGCGCCCTTCTCATGGCCGAACAGCTCGGATTCCAGCAGTTGTTCCGGGATCGCGGCGCAGTTGATGGAAATGAACGGCTTGCCCGAGCGCGAGGACGAGCGGTGGACGTGCCGCGCGATGACTTCCTTGCCGGTGCCAGATTCGCCGGTGATCAGGATCGAGGCATCGGACGGGGCAACCTGCTCGGCCAGCTTCACCACCGCCGCCATGGCCTCGTCGCGGTAGATGAGATCGCCGCGCTCCTGCGCCACAGCTGCAAGCACCGCGGCGATCATCTCCGGATCGGGCGGCAGGGGGATGTATTCCTTGGCTCCGGCGCGAATGGCGGCGACAGCCGCGCGGGCGTCGGTCTCCACACCGCAGGCGACGATCGGCACGTGGATGCGCTCATCCGCAAGGCTTGCGAGAAGCGCGGCGATGTCGAGCTTCACGTCCACCATCAGCAGATCCGCGCCGCGACCGGACCGCAGCACCTTCAGCGCTCCCTCGGCGTCCTCGGCATGGGTCACCTGGGCACCGCGCTGCATCGCGATCCTGGAAGCCGTGGTCAGCTGACCACCCAGCGTGCCAACAATCAGCAAGCGCATCGTCGTCTCCTGCTCGAGCTCTTAGCGCTCGGCCTTGATCATTTCCGTCATGGTCACACCGAGCTTGTCCTCGACGAGCACCACTTCCCCACGCGCCACGAGGCGGTCATTGACATAGATGTCGATGGCCTCGCCGACCTTCCGGTCCAACTCCAGCACTGTCCCGGAGGCCAGTTTCAGGAGGTCAGACACATGCAGCCTCGAATGGCCCAGCACGGCAGAAATCCGCACCGGAACATCGAACACCGCCTCAAGATCGGCCGCCGACTGGGCGGTCCCGGCGTTTTCATCCCGCTCATCGCGGCGCCGGCCTTGCGGCGTGAGTTCATCGAGCTGAATGCCGCGGTCACTGTCACTGGTCATGCTTCAGTCTCCCTGGCCCCTGCGACGGCTGCCTGCCGGGTTCGTGCCCGTGCAGCGGCCTTGGCCTCGAAATAGTTGCGAATGGACAGGTCGACCTGCGCCTCGACCGCCTTGCGGTCACGCATGATGCCGCCATCGGCCCATTCAATCCGGCAATCGCCCCGTGCAATCTCCGGCTCGCCCAGAAGGACGAGACGTCCGTCAAAACCCTTTTCCCGCACCACGGGGTCAAGCCGCGCCTTCAGCGGCTCCACATCCCGCTCCGCCACCCGGATCACCAGATGCGGCGCCTGGCGCAGCGGCCCGAGACACTCCGAGACCAGCGCAACGGTTTCACCCAGCGGATTGCGGGCAATCAGATGGGCGCTCAGGCGGCGTGCAACCAGAAACGCAAGCGTTACCGCGTCCTTTTCCGTCTGCTCGCGCGCCTCGTCGAGTGCCCCCAGCAGGCGCGAGACAACCTGAACCAAATCCCCCACCTGGTCGGCCAGGCGGCGCTCCTCGCCGGAACGCCCCTCCATCAGGCCGTCGGCATGGCCCTGCCGGCGCGCGTCCTCGCGCGCGGCCACGAGAAGACGCTCGTGCTCGGCCACGGTTATCATCGGTTCGACAGGCTCCGGCGGCGCCGTTTCCTGGGGCACCTCCGGTACGTTGAAATTCTTGTCGAACAAGAACTTCGACGGTTTGCTCAGGCGTGACATACGCTGATCCTAAGGTTGCCCGAGATCAATAGATGATCTCATCGTCATTCTTTGACTTCGAAATCATGAGCTCGCCGCGTGCAGCGAGATCCTTTGCGGTGTTGACCATGCCGGTCTGCGCTTCATCGACATCGCGCAGGCGAACCGGGCCAAGCGCCTCCATGTCGTCCTGCAGCATCTTGGCCGCACGGCCAGACATGTTGGAGAAGAAAAACTCGCGCACCGCATCGTTGGAGCCCTTGAGCGCGATGGCCAGCCGATCCTTTTCGACATTGCGCAGCAACGTCTGGCAGCCGGCCGCATCGAGCTTCATCAGATCGTCGAAGGTGAACATCAGGTTCTTGATGCGCTCGGCAGACTCGCGGTTCTCCTCCTCCAGCGCCGCGAGGAAGCGGGCTTCCGTCTGGCGGTCGAAGTTGTTGAAGATGTCCGCCATCATTTCATGGCTGTCGCGGCGGCTGGTGTTGGTGAGGTTCGACATGAACTCCTTGCGCAGGGTCAGCTCAACCTTCTCCAGCACTTCCTTCTGCACCGCCTCCATGCGCAGCATGCGATTGATCACCTCGAGCGCCAGATCTTCCGGCAGGATGCCGAGCACCTTGGCGGCATGATCCGGATCGATCTTCGACAGCACGACGGCAACGGTCTGCGGATATTCGTTCTTCAGGTAGTTGGCGAGAACGTTTTCCTGCACGTTGGAGAGTTTCTCCCACATGTTGCGGCCGGCAGGACCACGGATTTCCTCCATGATCGTCGCCACCTTGTCGCCCGGCAGGAAGGCAGCCAGCAGGCGTTCTGTGGCGTCCACATTGCCCATCAGCGATCCGCGCGAGGACAGGCGGCGGACGAAATCGGCAAAGAGGTCCTGCAGCATGTTGGGCGTCACAGGCCCAAGCTTCGCCATGGCAGCCGAAATCTGCCGCACCTCGATCTCGTCGAGCCGCGACCAGATCTGCTTGCCGTGCACTTCGCCGAGCGCCAGCATCAGAACCGCCGCGCGCTCCGCTCCCTTGAGCTCGCGCTCGATACCGTCATCGGAGACGGTCAGCTGGTTCTGCAGGGAATCCGCTGCCATGTCTTATGCCGCCTCATCCAGCCAGCCGCGCACGATCGTCACGGCCTCGGTCGGGTAATCATCGATCATCGCGCCCACCTTGGCGATGGACGAGGCCTGCAGCGCGCCTTCGCGCTTGGCCTCTTCCAGCCACTCGATCACGATGCCATCATCTTCCTCGACCAGTTCACCGGCCGGCAGCTCGGACTGCGCCACCAGCGTTCCATCCGGAGCGATGACCAGTTCCTGGGCCGTCTTCTCCTCCGGCGTCACGATCCGCTTGAGCAACGGACGAACCACGAAGAGCAGCAGCAGCAGCGAGATCAGCATCAGCACGCCAAGCTCGGCGAAGCGCATGATGTCGTCGCGGGTAAAGTCGAACATGCCGGCTTCCGCCGTGTCGAAGTCCGGCTCCGGCGCGGTGGCGAACTGGAGGTTCACCACCTCGACCACATCGCCGCGCGCCGCATCAAACCCGACCGCCGAACGCACCAGGACAGAGATCCGATCAAGAACTTCCTGCGGGCGCGGCGCATATTGCATCACGCCCTCCGCATTGGGCTCATAGATCCCGTCCACCAGCACCGCCACCGAAAGGCGCTTGACGCGGCCGGCCTCGATGACTTCGGTCCGGATCGCCTTGGACACTTCGAAGTTGACGATCTCCTCGGTCAGGCTGGACCCTTCGGTATCGCCGCCGGCCCCGCCCGCATCGGCATTCGGGATCTGGTTACCGGCCGTCACGCCACCCTGCTGGTTGGTGCGGGTGGTGTTTTCTTCCTTGCTCTGGGTCGAGCGGACAACCTGGCCCTCCGGATCAAACCGCTCCTGGGTTTCGGTGATCCGGTTGAAGTCGACGTCAGCCGCCACGCGGACACGGGCGCGGCCCGGGCCAACGACACTGTTGAGGATTTCCTCGATCTGGTTGCGCAGGCGCTGCTCGACCTCGAAGGTGCGCTCCTGGATCTTGCCGGCGGACATGTTGTCCGGGTTGTCATCACCGACGGTGGCCAGCAGGCGGCCGGCATCATCGACGATCGACACGCGTTCCGGGGTCAGCCCATCCACGGCCGCGGCGACAAGATGCTGGATGGCCCGGATCTCGCTGCCGCCGAGGGAGCCCCGGACCTTGATCGCAATCGAGGCGGAAGGCGGACGAACGTCACGCTGGAACAGCTGCCGCTCCGGGATCACCAGATGCACACGCGCCGAGACGATGCGGTCGATCGAACGGATCGTTCGCGCCAGCTCGCCTTCAAGCGCACGCAGGTGATTGATGTTCTGGACAAAACTCGTGGCGCCGAGCGTATCGGAGCGATCAAAGATCTCGTAGCCGACCGAGCCCCCTGTCGGCAGGCCCTCCTCGGCAAGGCGCATTCGCGTGCGCGCGATCTGGTCCTTCGGAATAAGGATCGTTGAGCCTTCCTGGCGCAACTCGTAGGGGATGGCCAGTTGCTCCAGATTGTTGACGATCTGGGAGGAGTCCTCGATCGTCAGGTTCGAGTAGAGCTGCCCCATTTCCGGTGCAGTCACCCGGAAGATGATGAAGGCGAACATCCCGACCAGAATTGCCGCCACCGCGCCCATGGCCGCGATACGCGTTGGACCCATGGTCCGAATAAATTCGATCAATCCGTTCACGTTTGCCCGCTCAACTTGTTTGCCCCGCCGCAGACACCAAGGGAATCGAATCCCTGCATTGCCGACGCGCCATTGTCCGATAGGCAAAATTTGCCCGCCAGAAGGTAAACAAGTTATTAACGAATATCGGCACCGGGAATGAGAATGGCTGTATTCCGCCATTTCTGACTGCCGGGCGGCTTCGCAAAACGGTAGAAAATGCCGGGCAGCGTTAACCAATCACTCATATTTGCCGAAAGGGGCCGCCGAATCCGGGTGCAGGACCGCTCCGCCAGGCTCCTGCCTCGCACGGCGATCGCCATAAAAAAAGCCTGGCCGTTGGGCCAGGCTTAGGTGTTGGAGGTTCAGTCCGTGCGCGCGGGGGGCGCCGGGCTGTTAATTTCGATATTGCTGAACCCGCGTAGCACGCAGGCCAGCCAATCCGTGGCGCTCGATTGAGCTCTGCCAGGACAGAAACTCCTCAACCGTCAGCGTGTAGCGCTGGCATGCTTCCTCCAGCGACAACAAGCCACCACGAACTGCGGCGACGACCTCAGCCTTCCTCCGGATCACCCATCTCTTGGTGCTCGGAGGTGGCAGATCCGCAATCGTCAGCGGACTGCCGTCAGGCCCAATTACATATTTTACACGCGAACGAATTTGCTCGGTCATTGTACTCTCACACAAACCATGACCAGGTTTAGAGGTGAGATTACACGCCGGGATTTAAAATTTACCTAAGCAACGATACACCGATGATTAACCACGAAAATGCAAATTCTTCAGTTGTTATTAAAGTCTTCGTCGCGATTTGCATTGCCTTTGTTCCGACACATTAACGCGTCGCTAACCATGAAATATCAACTAACGTAACGGCTTCAACAAAAAGGCGACCGGCGCGAGAGCGCCAGCCGCCAGACAGCGAAATGAAATGACTGAAGATCTTAAAGAGCTGTCGAGGACACTGACCTGACCGATGCGACCGGAATACGGACATCACCGATTTTCAGGTAAGCCGTGCCGCCAGAAATATCAACTTTGTCGACTTTTCCCTTCACTTCGGTCGTGACCGTCTGCTGGCTGCTGCCAGAGTCAAAAACCGAGAACTTGACCGTGTAGGCTCCCGGGCCTGCGGTACCTCCCTCGGTCATCTTGCCGTCCCAGGTGTAGGAGCCGCTGCCCTTGTTGAGGCTGACGTCGCCGCGATAGACCAGCGCCCCGCCGGAGTTGCGCACTTCCACAGTGCCCTTGGCATCATTGGGGACCGAGTAGTTCCAGGTTGCCTTGCCATCATCGAGCATGGTCGTATCGCCCGCAGCCGAAACATAAGAGTCGAGGTAAGACACATAGCTGCTGGCCTGCCCCGACTGCATGACGCTGAGAAGGCTGGCCAGCTGTTCGTTGGTTTTAATCCCTTGCTCGACGGTCGAATACTGAACCAGCTGCTGGGTGTATTCCGCCGGATCCATGGGTTCCAACGGGTTCTGGTTCTTGATCTGCGTCGTCAGCAGGGTCAGGAACAGATCATAGCTGCCGAACAGGGACTCTCGGCTCTTGTCCGTTGCCGACGTTGTACCGGTACCGGCTGCCCCGGCGGCGCTGACTGTTGTCATGTCACATAAACTCCTTCAGTCGTTCCGAACCTGGAGCAGCTTTCCGTTTCCATGAAACGCACAGCGACCCGGTTTGTTGTTTGTTGCGCTCCTCCAAAGAGAAGCGCGTTTCATGCTGGCTTCCGTGATGCGCGGGCACCTGGAACCCGCCTCAAATCCGAATATCGAGCCCGCCCGATGCACTGCCCCGATAAAGCTGCGCCACGCGTTCGCTGGCAAGGCGCTCTGCCTGGGTCGCATCGGCCTCAGCCGGCTGGCCGTCGCCGCCCTGCTGCCGGGAGCCATTGGGATCGCGGCCCTCGCCACTGAACGCGAATGACCGCCCGCCCTCATCGCGCAGCGAAAACTGCAGGCTGCCCTGCTCCGCCTTAAGACCCGCCGCTTCCAGGGCCCGCTCGAGGCTGCGCTGGTCACGCATGAACAGGTCAAGGGTTTCCGACTTGTCGACCGTCAGCTTGGCCTTGACCTCGCCATCCTTGGTGACCGTCATTTCGACATCAATGCGGCCAAGCTCTGCCGGGTCGAGACGGATCTGGAACCGGCTCTGGCCCGGCCGGGCCTGCTGCTGCATCTGGACTGCGACCTGCGCCGCCGCTGCCTGGGCCATCTGCGGCCCCGGCAAGTTGGCGGCCTGCGCCTCGGCCCGTGTCATTGGGGCAGCACCCCGGGCACCGAACAGTGCGTCCGCCTCACCGAAGCTTTCACCGAACTCGGCAACGGCAGCGGCGGCCTCCAAGGCGATGGCCATCGCCGGATTTTCTACCTGCGCCTGACCGGCGGCTGCCTGGCCTGTCGCGCGGGCGGCCGCTTCAGCTGACCCGGCCATGGCCGCATCGGCACCAGCCGTGCCGCGCGGCGACGACGCCTCAGTGAACTGTCCCTCGGCGGCGGCGGCAAGGCGGTTGGCCAGAGGCGAGCGGTCCTGTATCTCGGCCAGATCCGCTGCATCCGGATCCCCCGCTTGCGTTGCCAGTGCCGGACGGGTGCTCGGCGCGCGGGTCGTCCCGCCATTTACAACTTGCGCCGCCGCACCAGCAGCCAAAACAGGCGCGGGATCTGCAGCATCGAAACCGGACTCCGGTCGGCCGGCCGCTTCGACAGTGGCCGCCTCGACATCAGAACCGGCCACGGCCAGCTGCAGCAGGCCCGGGGCAGCGCCGGCCGGCACCATGACCGGCTGGGCCGGCGGCACAGCCTGGACATTCACCGGCTGGACAAGACCACTTGCCTGTGGCTGGGCCGGCGTGATCTCCGCCTTCAAGGTGAAGGCGCCGCCGACGGCCTCGGCCAGCCGGGCGAACAACGGATTGACGTCAGCCGCGCCTGACGCCTGTGCCTGTGCCTGTGCGAGCGTCACAGGCCGAACCGGCTCACGCGGATCGACCTTGGCCTCGACTGTCTCGGCCACACCGATCAGGCCTGCCGGATCAACAGACCCTGCAGCGGCGAGAAAACGGCTTGTGCCACCCTTGCCCGGCTCCGGCACGCGGGTTTCCCAGCTGCCAGGCACTTTCGGCACCGGCTTTTCCGTCAGGACTGGAGCAGCTTCGGCCTCGCTTGCCGGCGCCTCTGCGGAGACGGCGGATTGAACCGGGGCAGATGCCGGCGCCTCTTCGTTGTCAGCAGGCTGAACCACGGGGAATGCCGGCGCTGCAGCCGTGACCGTGGGTTGCGCCAAGCCAGGGACCTGCGCCAGCATCTGGAGCTGCGCCCCCTGCGGCGCGCTTGCCCCTGCCATTGGCGTGGAGCCAGACGGCAGGGCATCAGCGCCAACCTGACCCTGGCCTGCACGCCCCGCCGCATCAGCGCCACCTGCCCCGAGCGCAATCTCGTCCGAGACAGCACCGGCCGGAGCTTCCGGCACCAGGGCCAGGGGCCCGGCGGGGACCGACGCCTGCACCGGCGGCATCAGCGCCGCCATGGCGAGTACCGCCTCCAGGTTGGCAGCTTCCAGACTGGCAGCTTCCAGACTGGCAGCTTCAAGATCCGCCTTTCCTGGCGAAATCACTTCAGGCGCATCTGGTGCCTTTGCTGCCGCATCCGGCCCTCCGGGCGCCTTGGCCTGCGCCGGCAGCGCAGCCGGAATGCCTGTGAAACCGGACAGATCCGCCACCGTCATACCTTCCTGCAGCGGCACAGCACCGGCAACAGGCACCATAGCGCCCGGCAGACCGGCCACCTGCTGCGGTTGGGAAGCCAACGGCAGCACGGCAGCGCCGGGCGATGCGCCAGACGAAGCGGAAGGATCCACGTCCAGCGCCGCCAGAAGACCGGCGAAGGCACCGCTGGCCGCATCACCGGACGCAGGATCTGCGACCGCAGAACCGACACCCGCTGCACCCATTTGATCGAACCGGAGCTGAAACGCCTGCACGAGCACCCTCACTTCACCGCCACCGCCACACCACGGCCCGAACATGCCGGACAAGGCGGATTTCACACAGGAGTGCCAATGCAATGCCCGCGCCAGTTTTCCTCTGGATAAATTACTGTTTTGAATCAAGAAATTGGCATTGAACCGCCAGCTTCTGCCACGCAAGACACCCATATCCGGCGGCAGAAGTTGCAGCCGCACCCGGCAGAGATTGCCGCCCCACACCGGGCTGATTTGGCTTTGGCCGCAAGTTTCTGTATAAGCGGGCTGTTTCTCGCAATCGGACCTGCCGGCCCTGACGTGCCTTGCCAAGGGCAAGCCACCCTGGCCGCGCGCCCGTTGCGGGGCGACGTTTCATCCCCGACTGGCGGACCTTGACCCCGCCAAGGCGCAAGGATCGACCTCAGATGCTGAATTCCCTCGACCTGCCGCGCGCGCCCAAGGACACGCGTGTGGTTGTCGCCATGTCCGGCGGCGTGGACTCCTCCGTCGTTGCCGGCCTGATGCAGCGCGAAGGCTATGACGTCATCGGCGTCACGCTGCAGCTTTATGACCACGGCGCCGCCGTGCACCGCGCCGGCTCCTGCTGCGCCGGCCAGGACATCCACGATGCCCGCCGCGTCGCCGAACGGCTCGGCATTCCCCATTACGTGCTGGACTACGAGCGCCGCTTCAAGGAAGCCGTGATCGACCGCTTCGCCGACAGCTACATGAACGGCGAGACGCCGGTGCCTTGCGTCGCCTGCAACCAGACCGTCAAGTTCTCCGACCTGCTGGAGACCGCGCGCACGCTGGGCGCCGACGTGCTGGCCACCGGCCATTATGTGCGTTCCGAGCAGGAAGGCGCGCACCGGGCGCTGTACCGGCCGGTCGATCTCGACCGCGACCAGAGCTATTTCCTCTTTGCCACCACGCAGGCGCAGCTCGACTTCCTGCGCTTCCCGCTCGGCGGCATGTCGAAGCCGGCGGTGCGCGCGCTGGCGCACGAATTCGGCCTCTCCGTCGCCGACAAGCAGGACAGCCAGGACATCTGCTTCGTGCCGAACGGCAAATATTCCGACGTGATCCGCAAGCTGCGGCCGGAGGCAGCCGAGCCCGGCGAGATTGTGCATGTGGACGGGCGTGTGCTCGGCCGCCACGACGGCATCATCCACTACACCATCGGCCAGCGCCGCGGCATCGGGGTGGCCACCGGCGAGCCGCTCTATGTGGTGCATCTCGACGCGCCGAACCGCCGCGTGCTCGTCGGCCCGCGCGAGGCGCTTGCCACCCGGACGCTGGAGCTGCGCGATGTCAACTGGCTGGGCCGTGAACCGCTCGCCGGCGACATGAGCTGCGACGTCTTCGCCAAGGTGCGCTCGACCCGGCCGCCCACCCCGGCGCGGCTGACGATTGAAGACGGCCAGGCGCGGGTGGACCTCACCGACGGCGAGACCGGCGTCGCCCCCGGCCAGGCCTGCGTGTTCTTCGACAGCGACAGCCCCGGCGCGCGCGTGCTGGGCGGCGGCTGGATCTCGAGAGCCCGGCCGGTCGGCCTGAGTGCCGCCCCGGACTTTTCCCGTGCGGAAGTGCGCACCCATGCAGTGGCTGTCACCGCCACGCCGGTTCGCGGCTAAGCCCCGCCCCAGCACTCGGAACGCCGGGGCGCAGCCCCCTCCCCCGGCGCAGCCACCGCCCGGCTCGACGACCGGCCAGGCCGGGTCTGGCTCCCCGGCACGTTCATCCACAGCCGGCAAAAAACTCTGATGCGGGAGGCCGCAAGTCCGCTTGACAGGCCGCCCCGCTCCTTTCTATAAGCACGCCACATCCGGCGTCGCCCAAGACGCTGGTCCATCCGACCCCGGCACATTGGCTAACCACGGCCAACACGCCTGGACTTCGGACCGGATGGCGGAGTAGCTCAGTTGGTTAGAGCAGCGGAATCATAATCCGCGTGTCGGGGGTTCGAGTCCCTCCTCCGCTACCATCTAGTATCCCTCTCATTAGTTAGATCCCTCGATTGCTAAGCCGCAACGCTTTTAGGTTTTGAGTTTCGTTTCAGGCTGCAAAAGGCATGCTCTTGAGAGCAAGGTTTGTACCGGCGCGCCACTGATAACGTTGCTTTCGGGGAAGCGCACAATGTACGCGCACTTAATTTGCTTCGTTTAACGGTCGATGTGTTTGGGAATATGGGGCACTTTTCGGCCTTTAACCGAGACGCACAGATACAGACTATGAAGCAATTGATCATGCTCCTCGTACCGCTTGTTGACGGCAGGTGGCAGCGCATCAATGGTCTTGTGTGTCACGCGTCGTTTCATGACGCCGAAAGTAAGATAGCAATGTCCGCGTGTCAGGGTCTGGTTTGGGGCAATTTGTCAAAGCGACTTGTTACTTGTCGCTACTTGATATTTTGGGCGAAATGACCTAACTTGTAATCAAGAGGAATTTCCCTCAACGGCATAGACGGGCTAAGCATTCGGTGCTGCCCAATATATTTAGAGGCCGCCTGTCAGTGCATGCTTTGTGGCAGTGCTGGCAGCGGCCTCAATCGCTACATCTGCCTTTTTGTCAAGAAACTGCAGAAAGCCAGGTACAAGTTTCCGATACCAGCGGGGCCTGAAGCGGTTTTTAATTTCCTCTGCCAGACGCGACGGATCGATGTCTGAATTCTTCACTATCTCGGACATTGCTTTACAGATGCTGGCATCATAGGTGTCATCGTCGAGGGGTGCCAAATTTTGAAGTCTCTCAAGCATTGACGCGATCGCAGGTTCAAGTGGACTTGCTCCTGTCAGTTTTTTCCGATCAACCTGCTGCACATAGAATGAATGAGCAGAACTTAGTGCCCTTAATTGTGTGTACGTAAGTCGAGCAAGGCGTTCTTTGTCAGTTTCATGTTTGGTAGAAGAGGGTGATTGTAGGATTACTGTATCAATTCTGCGCCCTTGTACTCCGCTACGTGCTCCAAACATCTCGAAATCTTCGGACAACAATGATCGCTTATCTCTGACTGTGAGGGTGGGTGTCTCTTTGCCGCTTCGGAGAAACACAAACGGTCGACCCACATCAACGTAATTCGAACCGACTGACTCAATGTCGTATTTGTTCAAGCTATCATTCTTTGTACTGCTCAACAGGTATGAGTCACGCAGGGCATTTGAAATTTTTTTGAAGTCAAGATGAAGGCGTCTCGTGTCTGGAACATGAACGTCTACAGCCTTTGACAAAAGCTCCTTTACGACCACGATAGGGTCGTAATGAACTTCGGTTTTCTTTACATTCGCCATCATCGCAATTTCATCAATCGAGGCTTCGTTAAGTCGAAACCCAAATTCGAAGCGACCTGACATCTGACCATCGAAATAAAAACGACGATAAATAGGATAGGAGAGTATTGGTCGCTTTTTATCCACCAAGGGGGACACGAAAGTTTGAGCTGGGTATCTCACTAGATTTTCGCAATCGGCGTAGTAGTTCTCGCCGACAAACCCTACACCGGATTTCGTTCGGGTTTGGATGCTCCCAAAACCGCGCGCGAAATGAGCTTGAGGATCATGCTCTCCCCAGCGTGGCTTCCACAACCGTCCTGCTAGTTGTGGATGAAGCGACCGAAAATCAGCAACTGGAAATACAATTGAAATGAACAAGAATAGCTCCTCATACGGCCGGTGCCGCCAGTATTGACGATGGGCATTTTATAAAACGCGAGAACGCTAGCAATGCTCTTGTGCGAAAGCGAGCCACGATCATCGGCATCGCTGTCGGATCAGCCAAGAATTGGGCTAGTCTTATGCTACACAGATTTTGCCAACTGGGTTACCGTTGGGGGCCATTTTCCGGCGGGCTTGAACGCAACGCTTTGAAATTCATTACGAAAGCTCGGTGTCGAATGAGTGGGTAACAGTTGTCGTCAGCCAGGTCCGGTCCGCCTTCGGCGACAGGCCATTACCCACATCATTTCTGCCTTGTGCCCCTTCCCTTTTCCCCTGCAATCCCCCCCCCTGCTGTTGCTGCCAAACGACAGGCCTGTCGGAAGTTGGGATCGGCAATTGTGGCAAGGGGAGAATGCCTTGCAATGGCAACGTCTTGCCTGTCTTCTGCAACTCACGATGGCCCGGACCGGGCGGACTGGACACAGCAGAGGGCTGGAGCTGACCTTGGCGCATATTGGCATTGATCTTGGCACGACCAATTCCCTGATCGCATAGTTGACCGAATGCGCGCATGACCCGCTAATCCCCCCGTTTCCAGCGGGATTATTTTGTAGAACTCACGCAGCCACTCTCAGTTTTTGCACGGATGTCATGCTTCCGATGCCCACATTTGCCCCTCCTCACACCCCGAACCAGTCTCGCAACCGGTAGAGCAACACGGACGGGGTGAGGAACCAGGGGGTGCCGGTGTAGAGGGGGCGGGTGGGGAACGGGAGGCGCTCGAAGGCGGATGGGGTGGTTTCGCGGCCGGCGGCCTTGCGGCCCATGCGCATGCCGAGGTAGCTGGCCATGCCGACGCCGGCCCCGCAATAGCCCATAGCGTGATAGAGGCCTTTGTCTTCCCCGCAATGGGCGAGCGTGTTGAACGTGTAGCCGACAAAGCCCATCCAGGCGTAGCTGATGCGGTAGGGCGCAAGCTCCGGGAAGAGGGCGACAAGGTCCCGGTGCAGGGTGACGGCGCTGATGCGCGGGTCGGTCTCGCTGAGGGACACGCGGCCGCCGAAGAGAACGCGGCGGCGGTCCGGCGACAGGCGGTAGTAATAGACGAGCTTGCGCGTGTCGGAGAGGATACGGTCGGTCGGGAACAGGCGGTCGACGAGGGGCTGCGGCAATTCCTCGGTGGCGATGATGTAGGAGCCGATCGGGATGATGCGGCGCTGGTGATGCGGGGACAGCGGCCCGGAATAGCCGTTGGTGGCAAGAATGACCTTGCCGGCGCGGATGGTGCCGGCGGGCGTTGTCACGGCAAAGCCGCTGCCATGCCGCTCCAGCCGCGTTGCCGGGCAATGGCTTTTGACAAGGACACCGGCGGCCAGCACACGGGCAAGCAGGGCCGGATGGTAACGGCCGACATCGATGCTGCAATGGCGGGGGAAGACCATGCCGCCGTGATAGGCGTCGGTGCCCAGCTCCCGCGCCATCTCGGCCTTCGGCACCATATAGGCGCCGGTTTTCCAGACCGGATGGCCCGCGGCACAGTCACGCGCGAGGCTGTCATAGAGATGCGGCTTGTGCGCGCCGTGAAAGCGGCCGACCTCGGCAAAGCCGCAGTCGAGCGCCTCCTCCCGCACCAGCGCATGCATGTAATCGAGAGATGCCTGGCCCTCCTCCAGGATGGCACGGGCGATGTCCGGGCCATGCTTGCGGGAGAGCGCGGCAAAGGACGGCTTGACGCTGGTCGAGACCTGACCGCCGTTGCGCGTGCTGCAACCCCAGCCGGCGGCTTCCGCGTCCAGCACCAGCGTCGACAGCCCTTCCCGGCTGGTCTGCAGCGCGGCGTTGAGCCCGGTGTAGCCGGCGCCGATGATGACCACATCGGCCTCGGGCGGCAGCGACGTCAGGCCGAGGTCGGGACCGGTGTCCTTGCCGGGACCAGAATGCCACCAATAGGGCTCTGGCTTGAAGTCGGGTGAGAACAGGGCATCGGTTGCAGCCATGGCTGGGGTCATGGGGGGCCTTCAGCTTGCGCGGTGGTCGAAGAGGACAAGGTCTGCCCCCTTCTCGCCGACCATGATGGTGGGCGCGTTGGTGTTGCCGGAGGTGACCGTCGGAAAGATCGAGGCATCGATGACGCGCAAGGCCTCGACGCCATAGACGCGCAGCCGGTTGTCGACCACATCCACCTCCGGATCGGGCCCCATGCGGCAGGTGCTGACCGGGTGGAACACGGTGGAGCAGCGGGCGCGCACATCGGCCAGCATGTCGAGATCACTCTCCACCTTGGCCCCCGGCACGATCTCCGTCTCGATCACGGACTGCATGGCCGGTGAGGCGGCGATCTGGCGCATCAGGCGGCAGCCCTCGACCATCTCTACCTGATCCTGCACGGTGGAAAGAGAGTTGGGGTGGATTTCCGGCGCGTCCATCGGGTCATTGGACCTGAGGCCGATGTGGCCACGGCTGGTTGGCCGCGTCGGCTGGAAGCCGAGCAGGAAACCGGAGAACGGATCCGGGTTCATCAGCGGCCGCTTGCCCTTCGGCGCCTTGGTGTAGCTGACCGGCGAGAAGTAGAGCTGCATGTTGGGCCGGGCCGCCTCCGGCGAGGACCGGACAAAACCGCCAGCCTGGTTGACGCTGAGCGACAGCGGGCCGCGCCGGGTCAGGACGTAGCGCAGCCCCTGCCACAGCTTGCCCCACCAGGGGTGGAGCTGGTCGTTGAGGGTCGGCACCCTGGACCGGTAAAGGTAGTCAAGCCCGAGATGGTCCTGCAGGTTGCGGCCAACGCCCTTGCGCTCCACCCGGACCTCGAGGCCCTTTGCGCGCAGGCTGTCGCCCGCACCGATGCCGGAGAGCAGCAACAGCTGCGGCGAATTCACCGCGCCGGCGCTGAGGATGACCTCGCGCCGGGCGTTGACGCGTGCCTCCGCCCCGCCCCGGCGAAAGGTCACGCCGACCGCACGCCGGCCCTCAAGCTCGATCCGCATGGCATGGGCATGGGTCAGCACGGTGACATTCGACCGCCGGCGCGCCCGCGCCAGATAGGCCCTGGCCGTCGACATGCGAAAGCCGCCCTTGGCCGTGATCTGGTAGAGGCCGACGCCTTCCTGCGAGGCACCGTTGAAGTCCGGGTTGCGGCGGAAGCCGGCCTGTTCGCAGCCCGAAAGAAACACGTCACAGAGCGGATGCAGATCGCGCGCGGGGGTCATGACATGCAAGGGGCCCTTGTCGCCGCGATAGGCATCGCCGCCGGCGGCATTGGTCTCGCTGCGCTTGAAATAGGGCACCACATCGTCCCAGCCCCAGCCGGGGTTGCCCATGGCCGCCCAGTCGTTGAAGTCGTCATGCTGGCCGCGGATATACACCATGGCATTGATCGAGCTGGAGCCGCCGAGCACCTTGCCGCGCGGCCAATAACCGATGCGGTCATTGAGGCCCGGATCGGGTTCGGTGCGGTACATCCAGTTGATCGCGGGATTGTAGAAGGCCTTGCCGTAGCCGATCGGCATCCAGATCCAGAAGTTGAGGTCCGAGCCGCCCGCCTCGAGCACGCAGACGGAAAAGCGGCCGCTTTCCGACAGCCGGTCGGCCAGTACGGCCCCAGCAGACCCGGCCCCGACGATGATGAAGTCGAACTCTTGCATGATGGCCTATCGCGCCGTCTTGTCGCGTTGAACGAGGATGGAAACCAGCGCCAGCAGTCCAGATCCCAGCATCAGGAAGACCGACACGGCATTGAGGACCGGCGTCGAGCCGACCTTGGCCATGCGGTCATACATGGTGATGGTCAGCGGGGCATCGGAGCCCACGAGGAACAGGGTCGTGTTGAAATTCTCGAACGACACCAGGAAGGCGACGATGCCGGAGGCGATCATGGCCGGCCGCAGGAACGGCAGCGTGATCGTGGTCAGCACTCGAAGCCGGCTGGCGCCGAGATTGAGCGCGGCTTCCTCCAGCGCTCCGTCGAATTTCTTCAGCCGCGCGGTGATCACCAGCGAGGTGATGGTGGTGATGAAGGAAAACTGGCCGAGGATCACCAGGAACAGACCGGGCCTCAGGAAGCTCAGCTCCACGCCCAGTGCGCCCTCAAGACTGTTGGCCGTGTCGCTGGCCAGCACGAGGATCGAGATGCCCAGGATGACGCCCGGAATGACCAGCGGCACGACCATGAGGATATAGAAGAAGTTCTTTGCCGGAAAATCACCGCGCACGAACAGGAAGGCGTTGGTCGTGCCGAAGATCACGGACAGCACCGCCACGCAGGAAGCGATGACGAAGGAATAATACATGCCGCTGAGCAGCCGCCGGTCATAGAACATGCCGCGCTTGGGCTCGGTCGGGTTGAAGAACCAGTCGAGGGTGAAGCCCTGCCAGGGCAACGAGGGAAACAGGCTGTCATTGAAGGCAAAGGCGGCAGCGGCCACCAGGGGCGCGGCGAGAAACAGGAAGAAGACCGCGACATAAAGCCGGTAGCCGAGGAGGAAGGGCGTGAGCTGGTTGGTGCGGAGCATCCTGCCTCTCCCTCAGCTTCTGGCGACGGTGTTGGCCAGGGTCTGGCCGCTGAGCTTGAGGCCCAGCCAGATAACGAGCGAGGTAAACAGCAGCAACAGCATGCCGAAGGCCGCCCCGGCCTCCCAGTTGAAGCGGGTGATGAACTGATTGTAGATCTGTTCGGTGAACCAGCTGGAGTTCTTGCCGCCGAGAAGGATCGGCGTGAGATAGGACCCGGCCGTCAGCATGAAGACGACGATGCAGCCCGAGACAATGCCCGGCATGGCATAGGGGATGATGATCCGCCGGAGCACCGTGAAGCCGTTGCCGCCCAGATTGTAGCCGGCCTCGATCATGGCGTTGTCCATGCCATCGAGCGTCGAGACCAGCGGCACGATCATGAACAGCATGACAGTGTAGACGAGGCCGACGACGACGGTGACGTCGTTGTAGAGAAACTCGACCGGGCCGCTGACGAGGCCGGTCCACTGCAGGAACGAGGACAGCACCCCGGTTTCGCGCAGCAGCAGGATCCAGCCGAAGGCGCGGATGAGATCGCTGACCCAGAGCGGCACAAGGCACAGGAGGAACAGCGCGCCACGGGTGCGATTGCCGGCGAGCTTGGCGATGTAATAGGCAATCGGGAAGCCGATCAGCAGCGCCAGAGCCGTGACCAGCAGCGACATCGAGCCGGTGCGCAGCAGCGTGTTCCAATAGATCGGCTCCTGCAGGAAGTCGATGTAATGGCCGAAGCCGAACTCATAGACGCGCGGGGCAACCTTCTCGCGCAGGGACAGGCGGATCATACCGATATGCGGCAGAAGGATCAGCAGGCTGATCCACAGCGCAAAGGGCGTGAACAGCAGGATCAGTACCAGCCGCTTGAAATCCTTCTGCAACATCAGCCGGCCCCTCCGCCGGCAAAGCACATGGCGTGACGGGCCGACCAGAGCAGCGTGACGGCCTCGCCCGGACGGACATCATTGTCGCCGGTCAGCGTGATGTCGGCCTCGATCAGTTCGCCATGGTCGCTGCGCACCAGAACGCGGCTGTTGGCGCCGTTGAACAGAAGGCTTTCGACGGTCCCATCCATCCGGTTTTCGTCCGGCGCGTTTGCGGCAGGTCCCGCGGACTTGCGGTGCGTGCGGATGAACTCGGGCCGGACGAAGATCTCGACCGCGTCCCCATCGCGGACGCTCTGGCCACCAGCGGCGGTGAAGGCCATCTGCAATCCTTGCAGGGTCTCCACGCGGCCACCGGTGCCGTCGCTGGCCCGCACCTTGCCGGACCAGCGGTTGCTGTCGCCAACGAAGCCGGCGACGAAGGCCGTCTTCGGATGGTGGTACAGCTCCTGCGGCGCGCCGATCTGCTCGAAGCGGCCCTGGTTCATGATCGCGACCCGGTCAGACATGACGAGGGCTTCGGACTGGTCGTGGGTGATGTAGATGAAGGTGGTGTTGAACTGGTGCTGCAGCAGCTTCAGCTCGATCTTCATGGCCTCGCGCAGCTTCAGATCGAGCGCGCCGAGCGGTTCATCGAGCAGCAGCACATCCGGGTCCAGCACCATGCAGCGGGCAATGGCGATGCGCTGCTTCTGGCCGCCGGAGAGCTGGTGGATCTCCCGCTCCGCCACGTCCGGCAGGGCGATGCGCTCCAGCACATCGTGGACCTTGCGCCGGATATCAGCCGTGGCAACGCCCTTGCAGCGCAGGCCATAGGCGATGTTTTCGAAGACGTTCATCATCGGGAACAGCGCCAGATGCTGGAACACCATCTTGACGTTGCGCCGGTTCGGCGGCGTGCCCAGCACTGAATGGCCCTTGATGCGGATGTCGCCGCTGGTCGGCTCCTCGAACCCGGCAATCATGCGCATCAGGGTGGTCTTGCCGCAGCCGGACGGCCCGAGAATGGAAAAAAACGAGCCACTGGGAATTTCGAAGGAAATGTCCTTCACCGCGCGAAAGGCGCCAAAGGACTTGGCAATGTCGGTGCATTCGAGATCAGGAACCTTGGGCATCGTCATATGGCAAGCCACGCGAGAAGGAACTGGAGGGACAGCAGGGAACAGGCTGCCGCGATCACGCGCCGCGCGTCAGGGAGGCGGGGCGGAAAAGAGAAGCAGCTGCGCACATGGGACGCGCGCAGCTGCTGATCAGCCCAACAATCAGCCGCCGGTGGCGGCCTTGATCTTCTCGAGCGTCTTGCCTTCCATGTCTTCCACGCCCGACGGAATGTTGGCGAAGAACTTCAGGTTGGCGATGTCGGCATCGGTGAAGGACGCGTTGACGGCCGCCTTCTTGTCTTCAGGCAGCAGGTCCTTGCCGCCCTTGACCGCCGCGATGGCGCCGGTGCTGGCGGACATCAGCGTCACGTTCTCCGGACGCAGGACGAAGTTGATCCACTTGTAGGCCGCATCATCCGCCGCGCCCTTTGCCGGAATGGCGAAGGTGTCGATCCAGGCCAGAGCGCCGGTGGCCGGCGGCACGAAGACGATGTTCTTGTTCTGGTCGTAGAGCTTGAACGCGGTGGAGTCCCAGGTCTCGGACGCGACGATTTCACCCGACAGCATCATGGCGCTGAGGTCATCGCCCGAGTTCCAGTAGGCCTTGATATTGTCCTTGCAGGCGATGAGCTTGTCGGCGACCTTGTCGAGAATGGTCTGGTACTTGGCCAGATCCGCATAGGCCGCGAACGGATCCTCGCCCATGGCGAAGGCGGTTCCGAGCAGGATCGTGCGGCGCAGGCGCATCGACGTCTTGCCCTTGTACTGCGGGTCGCAGAGATCGCCCCAGCCCTTGATGTTCGGCGCCTTGGACGTGTCGGCCATCAGACCGGAGGTGCCCCACTGGTGCGGCACGGCATAGACCTGGCCTTCGATCGTGGTGTTGGCCTTGACGCCATCAAGGAGCGAGGCCTCCATGGCATCGGTGTTGATCTTCGACAGGTCGAGCGGCTTGTAGATGCCATATTCGAGCTGCGCGGCATAGATGCGGTCGTGGCTGGGCTGGGCCAGATCGAAACCCGAGCCACCGGTGGCGCGCAGCTTTGCAATCATTTCCTCGTTGTTCGAGAAGGTGACCTCGACCTTGAGGCCCGGGTTTTCGGCTTCGAACTTCTGGATCAGCTCATCGGGAGCATAGGAGCCCCATGTCAGAATCCGGAGCGTTTCGGCCTTGGCCCCACTCATGCCAGCCAGCATCGTGGCCGCCAGCAAACCTGCAAGCATTGTTCTGGTATGCATTGTTTCCTCCCTTCAATGCAACAGACGCACTCTCGGCTGTCTCGACCAAAAGCCTAAGGGTCGATTGGTCTGCAAAATATATCCATTGCAGATATTCTTGCAGTCCACTTCTGAGGCCACATCACCGCAGCAGGCGGTCCAGTGTGTCCAGACCCTTGCGGATGTCATCGGGAGCGGCACAGCCAAAGCCAAAGACCAGGCCGCGTTCGGCGATGGGGGCGACCGTGTAGCGACCGAGGCCGGCAATCGCGACCCCGGCCAGTCGCGCCCTTTCGACAATGTCCGCCTCTTCGAGCCCGGACGCAAGCATCCCGACTGCGTGGAAACCGCTCTTTGTCGGCTGCAGGTCAATGCGCCCGGACAGGCGCCGGGCCGCGGAAATCAGCAGATCGTGACGATCCTTGTAGATCTGCCGCATGGTGCGGATATGCGTGGCAAACATGCCCTCGTCCATGAACTCGGCAACAATGGCCTGCGTCACCGTCGGGACACCGCTGAGCCAGGTCTGGCTGATGCGCTCAAAGCTCTCGACCAGCCCGTCGGGAACCAGGGCATAGCCAAGACGGAGCGAGGGAAACAGCGACTTGGAGAAAGTGCCGACGTAGATGACCCGTCCGTGGGTGTCGATGCTCTTGAGTGTGGGCGGCGGCTGGTCACCGTAGTAGAACTCACCGTCGTAGTCGTCCTCGACGATCATGGCATCGGCTTCACTGGCCGCCTTGAGCAGCGCCAGCCGGCGCGGCAGGCTCATGACATGGCCGAGCGGCTGCTGGTGCGACGGGGTCACGAAGGCCAGCCGGAAATGCGGTGCCTTGGCAAGACCATCCTGGACGCAGAGCCCCTCGTGGTCCACCGGTACGGGGATCGGAATGGCGCCGATGGCAACGAAGGCGTTGCGTGCGCCAATCGCACCGGGGTTTTCGAACCAGATCGGCTCGCCCGGATTGACCAGCATGCCGCCGATCAACGAGAAGGCCCGCTGCGCACCATTGGTGATGAAGATCTGCTCGGGCGCGCATTTGATCCCGCGCGCGGCATTGAGCTGGCGCGCGATGGCAGCTCGCAAGGGGGCATAGCCGAAGGGCTCGCCATAACCCATGATATCGTCCCGATCCTTGCGCCAGTGGCGGGCCGAGAGCTTGGCCCATTGCGCCATCGGGAAAGCATCGAGCGCCGGCAGCGCCGTGGTGAAGGCCTGGGACTTGTGCGGCAGGCGCGTGCGCCTGACGAATTCCGGAATGGCGTGGCGCGTGGCGTGGGACAGGCGCGGAATGGCCTTGATCGCCGTGTCGCCGGCCGGCAGCGGCTTTGGCTCCAAACGCCCGGTCAGCGCCTCGCTGACATAGGTGCCGGATCCGACCCGCGCCTCAAGCAGCCCCTCCGACACCAGCCGCTCGACGGCATCGATCACAGTGGTGCGGGAGACGCCGATCTCCTCGGCGAGGGTTCGCGTTGCCGGCAGGCGCTCGCCCGGCGCAAGCCCCCCGTTGAGCAGCAAATCACGCAGCGCCATGTACAACTGGATCGAGATCTTCTTCTCGGCCCCCTTGTCGATCTTGATCGACGACAGCACCGCTCCGGCATGACGCTTCATGGCTCGCCTCCAAATTGGTATGCGATTTTGCCCAAAGCGGATCTTATATCAAGACCAATTCCGGATAGGCTCGTGACCGAAGCATCAAGGCCGCCCCCGCCAAAGCCCACCGAGAGTTGCCCCCATGAAAATCAAGGCGATCGAAACGTTCACCAACGAATTCGTCTGCTTCGTCCGCGTGACGTCGGAGACCGGCGCACAGGGATGGGGCCAGGTCGCGCCCTATTACGCCGATATCACGGCACAGGTGGTGCATCGGCAGGTCGCCCCTTATGCACTAGGCCAGGACGCCTTCGACATCGCCCATCTGATGCAGATCATCCCAGAGCGGGAGCACAAGTTCCCCGGCTCCTACCTGCGCCGGGCAATGGGCGGGCTCGACACCGCGCTCTATGACCTGCGCGGCAAGCTGGAGGGCAAGCCGGTGTGCGAACTGCTTGGCGGCACGCCCGGCAAAATTCGCGCCTATGCCTCGTCGATGAAGCGGGACATCACACCCCAAAACGAGGCCAAGCGCCTGAAGACGCTGCAGGACCAGTTCGGCTTTGATGCCTTCAAGTTCCGCATCGGGTCGGAATGCGGCCATGATCGCGACGAGTGGCCGGGCCGGACCGAGGAGATCGTTCCGCTGATCCGCAAGACCTTCGCCGACGACACCAGCCTGCTGGTGGACGCCAACTCCTGCTACTCCCCCGCCAAGGCCATCGAGATCGGCCGGTTCCTGGAAGACAACGGCATCTCGCATTACGAGGAGCCCTGCCCCTACTGGCATTATGACCAGACGCGGCAGGTCACCGAGGCGCTGGACATCGATGTCACCGGCGGCGAGCAGGACTGTTCGCTGGTCGACTGGCAACGCATGATCGATGGCCGGGTGGTCGACATCATCCAGCCGGATGTGTGCTATCTCGGCGGCATGTGGCGGACCATGAAGGTGGCCGAGATGGCCCATGCCGCAGGCATCCCCTGCACGCCGCATGCAGCCAACTGGTCGCTGGTGACGCTGTTCACCATGCATCTGCTGCGCGCCATCCCGAACCCGGGCAAATATCTCGAATTCTCCATCGAGGAAGCGGACTATTACCCGTGGCAGTACGGCCTGTTCTCCAACGCGCCCTATGACATTGTCGATGGCCATGCCACCGTGACGGACGCGCCCGGCTGGGGCATCGAGATCAATCCGGACTGGCTGGCGCGCTCCAGCTACCGGATCAGCGAACTGGGAGCGAAGTGATGTCTGGCTTGGAGGCACTGGCCAACGAGGTCCTGCGCAGCGGAACGCTGGCCGGGCTGCCGACGGGACATTTCATCGACGGCCACTTCACCGCACCCTCTGCCGGGCGGATGATGGAAAGCTTCGACCCAGGCCGGGGCGAGGCTTTTGCCGAATTTGCGGCGGGCACTGAGGCCGACGCCGATCAGGCGGTGGCGAGCGCAGCCAGGGCCTTTCCGAGCTGGCGCGACACAGTGCCGGCAGCGCGCGGACGCATCCTGCAGCGGGCCTCGCAGCTGATCCTGCACCACCTCGATCGTCTCGCCGTGACCGAAAGCCTCGACAGCGGCAAGCCGCTGCAGGAGGCCATCGGTGATGTGCGCGGAGCCGCGCGCACCTTCGAGTATTACGCCGGTGCCTGCGACAAGCTGCAGGGTGACAGCTTTCCGCTCGGGCCTGACTATCTTGGCTATTCGGTCCACGAGCCGGTGGGTGTGACCGCGCATGTCATTCCCTGGAATTATCCGCTGTCGACGGCGGCCCGGGGCATCGCCCCGGCACTGGCGGCCGGCTGCACCGTCGTCGCCAAGCCGGCAGAGCAGACGCCTTTCACCGCGCTGCTGCTGGCGGAGATCCTGCATGAAGCCGGGCTACCAGCCGGCGTATGCAACGTCATCACTGGCACGGGCGGCGAAATCGGGGCCGCACTGACGCGCCACCCGGGCGTCAACCACATCACCTTCACCGGTTCGGTGCCCACGGGCCAGACGGTGATGCGGACGGCCGCCGAGCACGTGACGCGTGTGGTTCTGGAACTGGGCGGCAAGTCGCCGGTGATCGTGCTGGATGATGCCGACCGGGACCAGGCGCTGGCCAATGTCATGGGCGCAATCTTCGAGAACGCCGGGCAGATCTGTTCGGCAGGCTCACGGCTGGTGATCCAGCGCGGCATCCACGCCGGGTTTGTCGAGGATCTGGTGCGACGGGCGAGGGCCCTGCGGCTTGGCCACGGCTTGCGGCGGCCCGACATGGGACCGGTGAATTCGGCCGCGCATCTTGGCAAGATTGCCGGGTTCGTCGACCGCGCCCGCGCTGCCGGGCTGGAGATTGCAACAGGCGGGGAAACGGCAACGGATCCAGACACGGGCAAGGGCTGGTTCTACACGCCGACGATCATCGACCGGGCCAGCCCGCACGACGAAGTGGTGCGCGAGGAGATCTTCGGCCCGGTGCTGACGGTGCAGGTGGCCGATGATGAGGAGCATGCCCTGGCGCTGGCCAATGACTGCCAGTATGGCCTCGTCGCCGGCGTGTTCACGCGCGACTTTGCCAAGGCCAACCGGCTCGCGCGCCGGATCGACGCCGGGCAGATCTACATCAACGAGTATTTCGCCGGCGGCATCGAGGTGCCCTTCGGCGGCACCAAACGCTCCGGCTTTGGCCGCGAAAAGGGACTTGAAGGGCTCCTGTCCTACTGCCGCACCCGCAGCATCGCCGCGCGGATCGGGTGAGGCGCCCAAAAGCGGTATAGACAGAGTGACCCAACCTTGCGCATGGGCCCTCACTCACCCTTGCGGCGGGCGGCAATCTTGTAGGCCTCGTTGCGTTCGCGTTTGCCGACGGCCACAACGAGGACCAGAAGCTGGCTGTCACGAACCTCATAGACCAGCCGATAGCCCGCACTGCGTAACTTGATCTTGTAACGGTCGCTGGCGCCATGCAGACGAGCCGAGGGGACCTTCGGGTTCAGCAGTCTGTCCGCAAGCCGGGCCTTGAACTGATCACGGATCGTGTTGTCGAGCTTGCGCCATTCCTTCAGGGCTTCGTCCAGAAAGGCAAGCTCATAGGTCATCCAGCGTCACCTTGTGGATGGCCTGGCCCGCCCGCGCATCCGCGATGGCATTCAATTCCAGATCCTCGATACGCTCCAGAATGGCCTCATAGGTCTTTGCCGGAATGCAATAGAACGCGGGTTCGTTGCGATTGAGGATCGCAACCGGAAAGCCTTCACCTGCCGCAACGGTTCCCATCGGGTTCTTCTTCAGCTCCGAGATGCTGGCCGTGGTCGATGCATGAATGTGATGTGCCATTTCGAGCCTCCTTAAGTGGTCTCTAAATAGCACCCGAAACAGGTCTTTTCAATCAAAGTCACCAGCCTATAGCAGAGTTCCGAAATCCTGCGAACCGGAAACGCACCACTACACCCGCTCGAGATAAAGCTCGTAGTCGATGTCGGGGATCGTGCGGGCAACGCGCGCATATTCCGCCGACTTGATGGCGGTGAAGGTGCGGTGCAGATCGTCGCCCAGCGCTTCGCGCAGGAATGCGGACGCCTTCGCCACCTCGATGGCCGAGCGCCAGTCGCGCGGCATGGCGGCAGAGGAACTGTGCACCGTCGAGGACACGGTGTCATAGCCGTTGCCTGTGGTCTCCGGCCCCGGATCGATCTGGTTGCGCAGGCCATGGCGGATGCCGGCCAGCACGACGGTGGCAACCAGATACGGGTTGGCATCGACGCCGGAGGGGCGATGCTCGATGCGCCGGGCGGACGCCGCTCCCGCCGGCACGCGCAGGGCGACCGAGCGGTTGTTGACGCCCCAGCTGGTGGAGACCGGCGCATAGGACTGGCTGGAGAAACGGCGCCAGCTGTTGGCATGCGGCGCAAAGACCAGCATCGCATCGGCCATGGTGGCGCGCAGGCCGCCGATGGCATGCAGCAACCGCTCGTTCCACGCGCCTTCGCTGGCTTCGGCGAAGACATTGCGGCCCTGCCCGTCCGCCAGCGAGACATGGAAATGCATGCCCGATCCGGCCTTGTCGCCAAAGGGCTTGGCCATGAAACAGGCAATGATGCCGTGCCGCCGTGCCGCCAGCCGGACGATGCGCTTCAGCCGGATCAGGTCATCAGCCGCCTTCAGCACGTCGGTGCGGTAATGCAGGGTCAGCTCATACTGCCCCGGCGCATATTCGGAGATCACCGTTTCCGCCTTGATGCCGGCCTTAGCTGCTGCGGCATAGATCTCGGCAAACAGCGGCTCCATGCCGATCAGGGCATCGACGGAATAGACCTCCGTGGCGCTGGCAGGGCGGCCATCCAGCACCGCCGCCGCCGGCTGGACCTTGCCATCGGGCCCGCGCTCGCGCGCGAGCAGGAAGAACTCCAGCTCGAAGGCCCCGGCCGGATGCAGCCCCTCGGCCGCCAGCGCCTGGACCTGGGCGGCCAGGACGTGGCGGGGATCGGAGGTCATCGGCTTGCCATCGAGCGTGTAGAGCGACAGCAGCACCTCGCCGCGCGGCGGATTGGTGCCGGCAAGCGCAATGAGACTGCCGGGAACGGGCCAGGCGCGCATGTCGCCGTCGCCCTGGTCCCAGACGAGACCAGTCTCGTCCACGTCCTCGCCGCAGATATCGAGACCGAGAATGGAGACTGGCAGGTGCCGGCCGGACTTGTAGATCGGCAGCAGCTCGTGCCGGCGGATGATCTTGCCCCGGCCGACACCGTTGCAATCGGTCAATACCAGATCGAAGGCCTCGATCTCCGGATGGGCAAAGAGGAAGGACTCGACCTCGGCCAGCGTCGCGCCGGACGGTGATGCGCCCTGAGAGGATGGGCCATGAGAGGACTGGGTGGTGGTGGTCATGCCATCATCTCTGCCGTGATCGCATCGAACGCGGCAACGAGCCGGTCGATCTGCGCATCGGTGGTTGCCGGGCTGACCAGCATCATGTTGTGGAACGGCGCGATCAGGCAGCCGCGATTGACCAGCGCCGAATGCAGCGCCTGTTCCAGCGCCGGCTTGTGCGCGGTGTAACTCTCGCTGCCATTGCGCAGCGGCGTTTCCTGGCAGATGAACTCCACCCGCGCGCCGACCCGCACCACATGCCAGGGCGCCCCGTGGCGCTGGATCGCATCGGCCAGACCGCTCGCCAGCCGCGCGGCGCCAGCCTCCATGTGGGCATAGTTCGCGGCGGTCATCACCTCGGACAAAGTCGCCCGCATGGCCGCGAACTGCAGCGGATTGGCCGAGAGCGTCGTGCCGATGCCAGAGAAGCCGGCGGGCCGCACCGCATCATAGGCGCGGTAGCGCGCGGCGACCGTCTCACTCATGCCCCAGACAGCGGCCGGCAATCCACCGGCCACCGGCTTGCCGAGGACGAAAAGATCGGGCTCCAGTCCGTGCGTGCGCGTGTAGCCGCCAAGGCCGGAGGAGACGGTGTGCGTCTCGTCGATGATGAGCAGCGCGCCATGCTTGCGGGTGAGCGCCCTGAGCCCCTCGTGGAAACCCGGATCGGGCAGCACCATGCAGGAGTTGGTCATCACCGGCTCGGTGATGACGGCCGCCACATCGCCATGCGCCAGGGCGGCTTCCACCCCGGCGAGATCGTTGAACTCGGCGACGCGGGACGTCACGCCGAGATCCACCACCTGGCCAACCAGCCCGGGGCGGGCGACGGTCTGGCCGTCCACCTCGCGCACCATCGCGTCATCGACCGCACCATGGTAGCAGGCGGCGAAGAACAGGATCTTCGGCTTGCCCGTGACGGCGCGGGCCGCGCGCAAGGCAAAGCGGTTGGCATCCGAGGCGGTGGTGGCGATCTGCCAGACGAAGGGACCGAACATCTCGCGCAGGAGCCGGCCGACCTCCAGCGCATCCGGTGTCGGCAGCATGTAGGTGAGGCCTCGCGAAGCTTGCGCCGCGATGGCCTCGGCCACCGGCGCGGGCGAATGGCCGAACATCGAGCCGGTGTCGCCAAGGCAGAAATCGTCGAGCGTGTTGCCGTCGATGTCGGTGATCAGCGCGCCCCGCGCCTCCGCCACCAGCATCGGAAAGGGCTGCGGCCAGTCGCGCATCCACAGCATCGGCACGCCGCCAAGGAAGGCCTCGGCCCCCGAGGCGAGTGCTGCCATGGTCTTCGGCCGCCGGGCCGCAAACACCTCCGCCTCGCGCTGGCGGATTGCCTCGATACGCCCGGCGGGCACGCCGCCGATCATCTCCGGACTGTTGGCCATTTTTCCCTTCTGTCCCTCGCGCGCCGCAGTGGCCTCCGGCCAACCGCCCGCACGCCAAATCAGGTCGGGCCGGATGTTAGCCAAGGCCTTTACGGTGTGGAAGGGGATGGTGCGGGGATGGCGCACCTCTCCCCCGCAAGGGTAGGGCTATCGCATATGAAGCCAGACGGTCCTCAAAGCCTATCAGCCCCCCTCCCCCTTGTGGGGAGGGGTGAGGGGTGGGGGGCACGGTGGCCGTTTGATCGCAAAGTGCGCGAAACACGCCCAGTCAGGAACACAGGTTACCTGGATTGCAGTCTGTCCCCCCCACCCCCAACCCCTCCCCACGAGGGGGAGGGGAGCGGAGAGGCTCCGACAGGGTTTGGTTTTAGGCGCATTCCCTGACATCGATTATGTGCCAGACTTCATATGCGATAGCCCTGCCCTTGCGGGGGAGAGGTGCGCCAGTAGACAGAGGGGGGTGGCGGCGTTGCGGCAGGCGATCAGCTTTCCTGCAACACGAGAGGCTGATTACCCCCCTCTGCCCCCTGGCGGGGGCATCTCCCCCTCCAAGGGGCAGAGGGAGCGGGGGCTTGGTCACGGACAAGACAGGCACCCTGCCCGCAGCGGAAGGTCCTGCGGTGCGGACGGATGAGGGAGAGGAGCAGCTTGCGCCCTTGCCCTCCTCACGACCACGTGAACCGTCAGGCAGCGCTCGAGGCAGCCGCTCTGCCAAGGATGCGCTCGAAGGCGGCGGTCAGGTGATCGACCTCCTCGAGCTTGTTGTAATGGACCATGGAGACACGAACCATGCCGCCCTCCCCGGTCTCGCCAAGAAATTCGGCAAGGCGGCGGGAATGAAAATCGCCGTGGCGGATGGCAACTTTCTCGTGGTCCATGGCGCGGCAGACATCGCCGGAATCGCGACCGTCGAAGCGGAAGGCAATGGTCGGAATGCGGGTGCCGTCGGCATTGGAGCGCTTGCCGATGATGCGGCAGTCGTTGCGCGCGCCGAGCCAGACGAGAAGCCGGTCGGTGAGCGCATTCTCCTGGGCCGTGATGGCGGCGAAGGCAGCGGTGATCAGGCTGCGCGTGTCGCCGCTGCCACCGGCGCGGCGGCCGATCTCGCTGAGGTAATCGACGATGCCGCAGACCGAATAGGCGTGTTCATAGCAGGCGTTGCCCGGCTCCAGCTTTGCCGGCACTTTGTCCCTGGCGTAGAAGTAGTGGTAGAGCGTGTCGAGCCCTTCGAGCAGCTCGTAGCGGCCATACATCATCGCGTAATGCGGGCCGTAGGTCTTGTAGAGGCTGAAGACGTAGTAGTCGGCGTCGCAGGCCTGCACGTCGACCAGCCGGTGCGGCGCATAGGCAACCGCGTCGACGCAGAGCAGCGCGCCACGGGCGTGGACGAAATCGGCGATCTCGCGCACCGGATTGATATGGCCGAGGATGTTGGACACGTGGGTGACGCAGACCAGCTTCGTGCGCGCGCTCATCAAGGGCGCAAGATCGGCGAGATCCAGCGTGAACGTGTCCCTGTTGAGCGGCCAGAAGCGCACGACGACGCCGGCCGCCTGCAGCCGGTCCCAGGGGCCGATGTTGGATTCGTGATCGCTGACGGTGACGATGATCTCGTCGCCGGGCTGGAGCTGGCCCTGCATTGCCCTGGCAAGGTTCTGCAGCAATTGCGTGGTAGACGCGCCGAAGACGATCTCCTCCGGCCGGCGGGCGTTGACCAGGTGCATCGCCGCCGTACGCGCTTCCAGCATGGCAGAAGCCGCAGCCAGCGAGACCTCGTAGGTGCCGCCGATCTGGACGTTCTTCTCGGTCAGGAAGGTGTTGATCCGCGCCAGCGCCGGCGCGCAGATCTGCGAACCGCCGGCATTGTCGAAGAAGGTCCAGCCGCGCGACAGGCCGGGGAACTGGCTGCGGACATGATCCACGTCCAAGGCGAGCGATGAGGGCATGCAAAATCTCCAGAAGCAGCCGATCCGGACAGGCGGCCTTTGCGATCCCGTGCTGGACCGGATCAGGCCGGCGGATTGACACGTTCAGGCAGACAAACATGAGAACCACCGGCACGCAAGCACCGGAGCATTTCCATCAAGACGGCCTCTCGGGACCCGCGTCTAACGTTGCGGGAAGCGTGCAACCCAACCTCCCGCGGAACGTGAAAGCTGCGTCAGACCAAGGGGTTCGAAGGCCGTCAGGTGACGTTCCATGTGACTGGAGCGACTGAAAACAGCAGATTTCCCGCCCGCGCCGCCTTCATCGTTTCGCAACAATCGCGATGCACGCCCGTCATTGAAGCCCCGTATGAAAGCCCCGCGTCTGAACGCGGAGAAGCGGGGCCATGGCCGGGATCGTTGTCGAGAATGTTACGAAGTCCTTCGGGGACACGAAAGTTCTGCGCGGGGTGTCCTTGAGCGTCGCCGAGGGGGAATTCGTCTCGCTGGTCGGCCCGTCGGGCTGCGGCAAGACCACCCTGATGCGGATCATCGCCGGACTTGAAAGCGTCACGTCAGGCGAGGTCGCCATCAGCGGACGTCAGGTGACCCGTCTGCGCGCGGCCGACCGCGACGTGGCGATGGTGTTCCAGAATTACGCGCTTTATCCGCATCTGACCGTGCGCCAGAACATGGCCGTTCCGCTGGTGATGCGCCGCCTGACCACGGCGGAGCGCCTGCCCTTTGCCGGCTACATCCTGCCCTCAGCCAAGGCCAAGCGGGCAGACATCCAGACTGATGTTACCCATGCCGCCGAGCTTCTCGCCATCGACGGATTGATGGACCGCAAGCCGGCGCAGCTCTCCGGCGGCCAGCGCCAGCGCGTCGCCCTCGGCCGCGCCATCGTGCGCAAGCCGAGCGCCTTCCTGATGGACGAGCCCCTGTCCAACCTCGACGCGGCGCTGCGCGTGACCACAAGGACCGAGATCGTCGCGCTGCACCGCCGCGTCGGCGCCTCGACGGTCTATGTCACCCATGATCAGTCCGAAGCCATGACCATGTCGGACCGCATCGCGGTGATGATGCAGGGCGAGCTGCTGCAGGTGGCCACGCCGGAAGAAATTTACGCGAATCCGGTTGATCTTCGCGTCGCGCGTTTTATCGGCTCGCCGGCGATCAACCAGATTTCAGCTGACGTGACCGCATCCGGCGTTGTCGAGGTGCAGGGCCAGCCGGTCGGGCTGGTGTCGCCAGCGCGCGGGCCCGTCGTCCTCACCATCCGTCCGGAAGACCTGACGCTTGGGTCGCAGGGGCTGGCCGGAACCGTCGAACATGTTGAATTCCTGGGTGAAAGCGTCCTGCTGCATGCAAGGCTTGACGCCGGCGAGCTGGTGATCGCCCGCGTCGCGCCGTCGGACCGAGCGCATCTCGGCCTCGGCCAGCCTGTGCGGCTGGCACTGCGACTGGACCGGGCGATGCTGTTTGCCACCAGCAACGAGCGCCTCGCCTGCGCGCCCTCGGACGACGTCGCCAGCACGCCGGTTAACCGGGAGGCAGTGAATGGCTGACGTTGCCCTGACCTCCGGTCCGGCCGTGCCGCGCAAGGGTGTTGCCGCGCGGCAGACGCGCGGCTTCGGCACCATCCTCGTCGCCTGGATGCTGATGCTGCCAGCCATCGTCACTTATGTGCTGATGATCCTGTTGCCGCTCGTCGCCGTGCTCGCCATGGCTTTCACAGATTACGAGTTCGGCGCACAAGGCTTCCGCTTCATCGGTCTCGACAATTTCGCCGAGATGCTGGGCGACCGGACCTTCGGCGCCTCGATCCGCAACACACTCGTCTATTCGCTGTTCGTGGTGCCGCTGTCGATCGGCATCGCACTGCTGCTGGCCGTGCTGATCGAGGCCGGCGCGCGCGGCCGCGCCTTCTTCCGGGCCGTGTTCTTCCTGCCGGTCGTATCGCTGACCGTGGCCATGGCCACGGCCTGGCAGTACCTGCTGCATCCCTCCATCGGACCGCTGAACGCGGTGCTGCGTGATCTCGGCCTTGGCACGCCCAACTGGCTGGGCGCGTCCGAATGGGTGCTGGTATCGCTGGGCTTCATCGGCGTCTGGGAAAACGTCGGCTTCAACCTGGTGCTGTTCCTGGCCGGACTGACCGCGATCCCGCGCGATCTCTATGCAGCCGCGGAAATCGACGGCGTGCGCAGCGGCTGGTCGAAGTTCTGGCTGGTGACCTGGCCGATGCTGGGGCCGACGCTGCTGTTCGTTGTCATCATCACCATGACCCGGTCGATCCGCGTGTTCGACACCGTGCAGACCCTGACCCAGGGCGGACCGAACAACGCCTCCGAGGTGCTGCTGCGCACGATCTATCAGGAAGCCTTCCACTATTTCCGCTTCGGCTATTCGGCCGCCGTGACGCTGGTGTTCCTCGCCATCGTGCTGGCGCTGATGCTGGTCCAGACGCGGCTCATCGACCGGCGGGTGCATTATGGCTGATCCGAACGCAACCCGGTCCCTGACCGCCGACCTGCCGCGCCTGTTGCTGCTGGGCCTTGCCGCCTTCATCGCGCTGGCGCCCTATCTCTGGATGATCTCGGTGTCGATGAAGCCGCAGAGCGAGGTCTTTGCCGCCTCGCTGGATCTCATCCCGAACGAACTGGCCTTGATCGAGAACTACGGCAAGGTGCTGGAGCGGGTGCCGGTGGGCACCTACAACCTCAACGGCCTGATCGTCTGCTTCGGCATCCTGGTGTTCCAGATCCTGTTTGCCGTGCCGGCCGCCTATGCGCTCGCAAAGCTGAACTTTCCCGGCCGCGACATTGTCTTCGGCTTCGTCATGCTGGGCCTGCTTGTGCCTTACCAGACGACGGCGCTGCCGCTCTACATCGGCTTTGCCACCACGGGCCTTCTTGACACCTACACCGCGCTGATTGCCCCGTTTGTCTGTTCGGTGTTTGCGATCTTCCTGTTCCGCCAGTTCTTCCGCGCGCTGCCCGATGACCTGATCAATGCCGCGCGGATCGACGGCATGGGCGAGTTCTCCATCGTCTGGCGTGTGATCCTGCCCAACGCCTGGCCGGCCGCCACCGCCTTTGCAATCTTCTCCGTGGTGGCGCACTGGAACGACCTGTTCTGGCCGTTGGTGGTGGTGCAGAAGGGCGACCTCTACACCCCGGCCATGGGCATCCTCGCCTTCCGCAGTGTCGAGGCCGGCGAGGACTATGGCGCGCTGATGGCCGCCGCCCTGCTCGTCACCGCCCCGCTCGTCATCGCCTTCCTGTTTGCCCAGCGACGCTTCATCGAGGGCATCACCATGACCGGTCTCAAAGGCTAGGCCGGTCCTTTTCCCAAGGACGTGAACCATGAGCATCGAGATGAACATCACGCGCCGTCACACACTCGCCCTCCTGGGCGGTGCGTCCGCAGGCCTTTTCATGCCGGCCATCGCCCGTGCCAATGTCACGGAAATCTCCGCGCATTACTCCATGCCGGCGATCTTCCAGCCGGCACAGGACGCGGTTCTCGCCGCCTTCTCGGCCAAGCACCCGGAAGTGAAGGTCACCTACGTCAACCCGACGCCGACCTATGAAGACGGCGCCCAGCTCTTGCTGCGCAACGCCACCACCGGCAACATGCCGGACGTGTCGTTCCAGGGCCTGAACCGTCTGCGCATGTTCGCCGAGCGCGGCATTGCCGTTGATCTCGCCCCGATGCTGGCCCAGCTGGGTGATCCGGCCGAATTCGGCTATTCCAAGCCGATCCTCGGCCTCGGCTTCCATGGCGGCATGCAGTGTGGTCTGGCCTTCGCCACCTCGAACCCGATCAGCTATTACAATGCCGACCTGTTCAAGAAGGCCGGTCTCAACCCGGACGCCTTCCCGACCTCCTGGGACGGCGTGATCGAGAACGCCCAGAAGATCCGCGCCCTTGGCAATGGCGTTGACGGCATGTTCTTCCGCTGGCCGGGCGATGACTGGATGTTCTCTGCCCTGCTCTACGGCCATGGCGGCCGCATGCTGAACGAAGCAGAAACCGAAGTCGCCTTCAACGGCGCCGAAGGCCTCGCCGCCCTGACCCTGCTCGACCGCTTCGTCAAGGAAGGCGGCATGCCGAACTATGCCGGCACCGCAGATCTGCAGGCCTTTGCTGCCGGCCAGCTGGGCATGATGTTCCGCACCACCGCCCAGGTCCGCTCGGTCGCCAACTCGATCGGCACCAACTTCGAGCTGCGCACCACCACCCTGCCGATCATCGACCCTGTCAAGGGCCGTCTGCCGACCGGTGGCGCCGGCGCCATGATCACCACCAAGGATGCCGCAAGACAAGAAGCAGCCTTCAAGTTCATCAAGTTCGCCACCTCGGCCGAGGGCACCGCACTGATGGCCATGAACACCGGCTACGTGCCGTGCAACCAGATCGCCATCGATGATCCGCAGTATCTGGGTGAGTTCTATGCCCAGAACCCGCTGTTCCAGGCCGCGACCAAGCAGGTCCACCTGATGCAGCCGTGGTACGCCTTCCCGGGCCAGAACTCGGTGCGCGTAACCCAGGTGATGGTCGACAACCTTGCCCGCATCGTCGAGCAGAAGGCAACGCCGGAAGTCGTGCTCGCCGACATGGCGACGGAAGTCGCGAAGCTGATCCCGCGCAAGTAATCAAGACCAGATGCAGCGCGGCGACCCGTCGCGCTGCATCCGCGCCGCCTATGCAGCCCACACCTTGAACCCCATCGTCTTCCCCTCTAACACCAAAAAAGACTACGCAAGAGGATCTCATGACCATTCGCATCGCCCAGATTTCCGACACGCATCTGTCGCCGGAAAAGCCGTTCTTCCGGGAGAATTTCGACAAGATCGCGGAAAGCCTGCGCGACACTCGCCCTGACATCGTCATCAACACCGGTGATCTGGCGCTGGATGGTGCCGACCACGAGGCGGATCTTCTCGATGCCCGCGCCGCCCATGACAGCCTCGGTCTTGAGTGGCATGCCATTCCCGGCAATCACGACGTTGGCGATCATCTGGATGTCGCGCGCCGCCAGCCGGTCAATGCCGAACGCCTTGAGCGCTACCGCGCTGTGTTCGGCCCCGACTGCTGGAGCCTCGATGTTCCGGGCTGGCGCCTTCTTGGCCTCAATGCCCTGACGCTCGGGCTGGATCTCCTCGGCGCTGCAGACCAGGAGATGCTGGTGCGCGATGCGGTGGCTGATCTCGGCGGCCGGTCGCTGGCGATCTTCCTGCACAAGCCGCTGATGGACGAAACCTACGAGGAAGACCTCACCAGCAACCGGTTCACCACCAGGGGACCGCGCCAGAAGCTGCTGGCCGCGCTCGGCGGTGTGACCCCGGCGATGATCGCCTGCGGTCACGTGCACCAGTACCGTGACACGACCGTGGCGGGAACGCGCCACATCTGGGCACCGGCCACCTCCTTCATGATTGGCGATCCCTGGCAGCCGGGATATGGCGTCAAGGCGGTCGGCTATGTCGAACACGCCTTCGAGGCCGATGGCAGCTTCACCCATCGCCTCGTCGGCGTGCGCGGTCTGGTGCACCACGACCTTGCCAACCATCCGGACGCCTATGGCGACGTCCGCGCCTGGGGACCGGGCAACGCCTGAGGGCGTGGGTCTGCAGACTGCTGTGTGCTGATGAGGCCGTTTCCTGATCCGAAATCCCGGGGGCCACATTCAGGTCTGATGGAACTGAAGCCTCTCCGCGCCCCTCCCCCTCGTGGGGAGGGGTAAGGGGTGGGGGGATCCACGGCAGGGCGCCAGACCATACCCCCGGTGAGGTTCCACAGGGAAAGGCGTTAAATGTTCCCGGGTGCTCAGTCTGCGCCCCCCACCCCCGACCCCTCCCCACGAGGGGGAGGGGAGCTGAGAGGCTGTGCTCTCCTGAATCAGAAGTGATGGCGGCGGCGGATATCCGCCAGGATTGCCCCCCAAATTAGCCACCCTTGCCCTTGCATTCTGCGGCGAGTTGCACAACAACTCGCGCCGGTTCCGGACGGCCGTCTCAAGGCGCGTCCGGGCGCTGAGAGGATGACCGAGATGCCGACCGCCGCCCACACATCTGTCCCTGGCCTTGCCATCGACCTGCGCCGTGATGTCCAGGACATGGTCACCCTCAAGGACGTGCTGCGTCTGGCCGTCAGCGCCTTCGAGAGCGCAGACCTCTATTTCGGCCATGGCTCGTCCACGGCGCTGGATGAGGCGGTCTTCATCATCCTGGAGACGCTGCGCCTCCCCGTCGACGACTTCAACACCTGGGCCGATGCCCGGCTCAGCGGTCATGAAAAGACGTTGCTCGGCGAGCGGCTGGCGCTGCGCATCGAGAAGCGGGTGCCGGCGGCTTATATCACCGGGCGCAGCTACCTGTTCGGCGTGCCGTTCAAGTCGGATGCCCGTGCGCTGGTGCCGCGCTCCTATATCGCCGAACTGCTGCGCTCGTCGCTGTTCGACGGATCGGATCCGGACGTGAACCTGATCCGCGATCCTTATGAGGTCACTTCGGTTCTCGATCTTTGCACGGGCGGCGGATCCCTGGCGATCTTCGCCGCCTATGCCTTCCCCAATGCCAGGGTGGATGCGGTCGACCTGTCGCCGGAGGCGCTCAGCCTTGCGGCCGAGAATGTTGCCGAGCACGGCCTGGAAGACCGCATAGATCTGCTGCAGGGCAACCTGTTCGAGCCGGTGAAGGGCCGCACCTACGACCTCATCATCACCAACCCGCCCTATGTCCACCCGGACGTGATGGACGTGCTGCCGGACGAATTCCGCCACGAGCCGGAAATGGCGCTGCACGGCGGCCATGACGGGCTGGATCTGGTGCGCGAGATCCTGAACAGCTACCGCGCCCACATGAACGAGGGCGGCGGCATCCTGTGCGAGATCGGCGAGGACCACGAGATCCTCGACGCCGATTACCCCGACCTGCCGTTCCTGTGGCTGGCAACGGAAGGCTCCGAGTCAGAAGTGTTCTGGCTGCCGGCGAAGCCGCAGTGGGGTTAAGGCGAGGTTGGTGATCAACCAAGCCCTCGTCGCTCCTGCGCAGGCAGGAGCCCAGTAGCCCCGGTCACAGTTGGTGAGTTCCACGTCCGTTTTCGACCAAAGAACAGCGCGGACTTTCGCCCGTGCGCTGCATCTGGCCGCCTCGATTACTGGGCTCCTGCCTGCGCAGGAGCGACGAGGGGGGGGGCGGGGG
>NZ_JBHYDX010000012.1:0-132674 GCF_051860505.1 Pannonibacter sp.
CTGTTTCGATGCAAAACAGGGAATCACGGATCAACACCAAAGGGAATCCCGAATCTGGTCAGATACGACACGCTCTAATGTTCCTGACCAGGCTGACTTCCGACGCCTTGAGATTCAACGGCCTCCCATGCCCCCCACCCCTTACCCCTCCCCACGAGGGGGAGGGGAGTGGAGAGGTCTCGACATGGCCGCAAAGGGCTTGCGTCCCGGCACCAAAGCCGGGCAGCCGATCAGGCGGTGGTGTCGACGCTGGCGTCCTGGGCCGGGGCGTCCTTCGGGCCGCCCTTGGCAACGCCGACGAGGGCCGGGCGCAGCACGCGGTCAGCGATGGCGTAGCCAGCCTGTACCACCTGGACGACGGTGTTGTTCGGCACGTTCGGGTTCGGCACCTCGAACATGGCCTGATGGAAGTTCGGGTCGAACTTCTGGCCCATCGGATCGAGCTTCTTGACGCCGTGCTTGTCGAGCTGGTTCAAGAACTCGCGCTCGGTCATTTCCACGCCTTCGATCAGCGCGATCAGGCCGGCATCGGCGCTGTCACGCGCATCACCCGGCAGCGCTTCGAGCGCGCGGCGCAGGTTGTC
Organism: Pannonibacter sp.; assembly: GCF_051860505.1. NCBI lineage: Bacteria > Pseudomonadati > Pseudomonadota > Alphaproteobacteria > Hyphomicrobiales > Stappiaceae > Pannonibacter > Pannonibacter sp. The sequence goes on from NZ_JBHYDX010000012.1 coordinate 585, forward strand.
GGAGACGGTCAGCACGTCGCGGGCAAAGCCTGCTACGGCGTACTGGCGGATGTCCTTGATTTCCTTTTCGGTGCGGCGGCGCAGGTTTTCCATTTCCGCCATCACGCGCAGGGCGCGATCCTTGAGTTCGGCGTTCTCGGCCCGGAGCGCCTCGACGGGATCAAGGCCAGCCTCGTTGCCCGCGCCGGTGTCGGCAGCGGTGGCAGCATCATCCGCCGGGGGAGTGTTGGTCTCGTCGGTCATCATTCAAAATCCCTGAGTTTCGGGAACACATGCAAAGGCCGGTTCGCCGCAGGCCAGCCGGGCATCGGGGCAGTGCGATCACGCAGCTTGACCCTTGCGGCTTGCCCGGGGCTGGAACCGGCCCTTGGTGGTCTTTACCTCGCCCGGTGCTGTCTGCCAACCGGCAGATGCATGGGGCAGCGCTTCAGATCAAAGCGCGTTCTTGATCCAGTCGGCCAGCTTGCCCTTCGGAGCTGCGCCCACCTGGGTGGCCATCGGCTCGCCGTTCTTGAACAGGATCAGCATCGGGATGGAGCGAACGCCATATTTCATGGCCATCGCCTGGTTTTCGTCGATGTTGATCTTGGCGATCTTCACCTGGCCGGCCATCTCCTCGGAGATTTCCTCGAGCGCGGGAGCGATCATCTTGCACGGACCGCACCATTCCGCCCAGAAGTCGACAACGACGGGCTCGGAAGAGTTCAGGACGTCCGCGTCAAAGCTGGCGTCGGTCACTTTGCTGGTTGCCATGACAGTCACTTTCACGTGCGGGCGACGGGGAGACTCGCCCTTGTTGCGTTGTTTGGAACGTAGGTAGGCCGAAGCCGTCCGTCAAGTCAGGGAGGCCGTGCTCTTGAGCCGCATCAGGATTGCGTCCAATGCAGTATTGTCCACCGGCATCAGTCGCGGCACGGATGTCCAAAGCAGCGCCGCCTCGACATCATGCCTCGGATAGATCTCAAGGAGCAATGCCCGGTAGACGGCAAGCTGGGCAAGATAGTCGGGCGGAATGCCTGTGGCATCCTCCGGCACATGCCGGTTGGTCTTGTAGTCGAGGATCAGCACCCGCTCTGCCGTGACCACCAGCCGGTCGATCTGTCCGGTGACCTGCACGGTGATGCCGTCCGCTGCCACAAGCTGCCCGGTGATCGGCACTTCGGCGAGGCCCCCTTCCGCAAATAGCTCGGCGAACGCAGGATCCTCGACAATGCGCAGGACCTCTGACGTGAGTTCGTCGGCCCGGTTGGCAAAGCGGGGGGCAAGGCCGGAGGCGATGAGCCGCCCGGCAGCGGCAGCGCGCTCGCCGGCCGGCAAATCCGGCAGGGTTTCCAAAAGGCGATGCAGCAGACGGCCACGCTCCAGCGGCCAGGCCTCCGGCTGACGCCGTGCTTCCAGCACCGATAGGCCCGGCGTCGCCTCGATGCCTTCCTTCATCTCCATGGCCTCGAAGACGCGAGAGGGCTGCAGCCGTGGCATCCGCTTCGGGCTCTCGACAGGTCGCAGGAGCCAGTCGGGCAGAGGCGAGGGAGCGGGGGCGGTGGCAACCGTCGTCGCATGCGGCCGGGCGACGGGCGCGGCGTCGGCTGCCGTTCCGGGCTTGCGCCAGTCCCAGGCGATCACCTGACCGTCCGGGCCCTTGCGCTCGACGGCCTCCGGCTTCAGCGCGCTGGCGATCAGCTGATACCAGCAGCCGTCCTTTGGGCCTTTCTTCGGCGCCCAGCCGCAGACGATCAGCCGGTCCTCGGCGCGGGTCATGGCGACATACAAGAGCCGCCTGTATTCCTCTTCCGCTCCCTGCCGGGCGTTGGCAATTGCGTCGTCCTGCCAGGCCATCCGCTCGTCCTTCGGCGGCAGCCAGACGAGGGCGGGCGGCGTCAGCGGATCGCGCCCACGCGGAAAGGGCAGGAAACTCGGGTCATGGATGGCGCTGGCCGGTGCGCTGCCTGGATCGACCAAAATGACGATCGGCGCTTCCAGTCCCTTCGACCCATGCACCGTCATGATGCGCACGAGGCCGCTGGCGTTGGTCAGCTCGCGCTTGATCTCGGTTGGCGCGGCGGCGAGCCAGGCGAGAAAGCCTTCCAGCCCCGGAATGCCGGTCTGCTCGTAGCCCATGGCCAGCGCAAGGAACTCGTCCAGCACGTCATCCACCTCCGCCCCCATGCGGGCGCGGAAGGCCCGGCGACCGCCATCGACCGACAGGAGGCGGGCGTAGAACTCGAAGGGCGGCATGAAGTCCGCCCGCGCGCGCCAGGTCTCGAGCTGCCGCCGCACGGCCTCCCAGGCGGCATCCTGATCGGCCCGCTTCAGCAGCGCCTGCCACAGGGTCCCCGCACGCAGGCGCTCCGGGGTCTCGCGGGCGAGCGTCAGCAGCGCGTCGTCGTCCAGGCCGAACAGGGGGCTCTTCAGCACGGCGGCCAGCGACAGGTCGTCCTCGGGAAGCAAGATGAAGCGGCCGAGCGCGACCAGGTCCATGACGGCGATGTGCTCGGTCAGCACCAGCCGGTCGCTGCCGGCGGCCGGCACGCCGAGCCGCTTCATTTCGCGGTTCAACGCCTCGACGAAGGGCCCGCGCTTGCGCACCAGCACCATGACGTCACCCGGCCCGGCGGTGCCCTCGTCCATCCACTGGCGCAGCGTTTCGGCAATCCGCCGGGCAACGCGCAGCATCGGCGAGCCGGCACCGAGATGGTCGACCGGAAGCGTCCAGTCATCCGGCTCCTCGGTGTCCAGCTCTTCCTCCAGCGGCCAAATCTCGATGAGGCCCGGATCGCGGCGGATCGCCTCGTGCACCGGCGCCTTCAGGTCCTGCGACAGGCCGGCATGGGCCTCCGGCGCCTCGAACACCTTGTCGACGGCGCGGAGGACATCCGGCGTGGAGCGGAAGGAAAGCTGCAGCTCGACAGGGTGGAACGGCTGCTGCGCCTCACTTGCCCGCTTGTCGAAATAGCGCCGCATCTCGTCGAAATAGGCTGGCACTGCGCCCTGGAACGAGTAGATCGACTGTTTCTCGTCGCCCACGGCAAAGATGGTGCGCGGGCCGCGTCGGGCGCCGACGCCGGCAAAGAACTCCTCGGCCAGCGCCGTCACCACCTGCCACTGGCGCGGGCTGGTGTCCTGCGCCTCGTCGACGAGGATGTGGTCGAGTCCCTGGTCCAGCTTGTACTGCACCCACTGGGCCGCATCGGAGTTGGAGAGGAGATTGGCGGTGCGGACCACCAGATCCTCGAAGTCGAGCATCCCCCGCCGCGCCTTGCCCGCCTCGTAGTCGGCAATGACGCCATCGGCAAGCCGCAGGATGGCAGCCGTCACCTCGAAGGCCCTGAGCGCGCGGCGCCGGTCGAGGAGGACCATGAGCCGTTCCTGTTCGGCCTGCATCTGCTCCAGCACGTCCGGGAATCGGTCGGCCACCTTCTTGGTGGCGAGGCTCTTCGTCGGGGTCAGTTTCTGGGTGAAGAACACCGAGAGCCAGGCCGCCTCGAAGCTCGCCTGGCCCGGACTGCCCGGCTTCAGCGTCGCAGCGGCGGCCACCAGCTTGTCGGCAGCCTTGAGGTCGTTGGCCGAGCCGTAGCGCAGGGCCTCGGCCACGGCAAGGGGATCGCGGATCAGCCGAGCGTTGCGCATCTCGTCGGCGATCGCGGCTTCGCTCTCTCCAACAGGGATGCCGAAGCTCTGGCGCAATTCGGTGAGCGCCAGCTCCAGGTCGCCCGCGTCGACCAGCCAGCGCGCCAGCGCGTCGCGCCGGGCAATCGCGTCTGCCATCAGTTCCTCGACGGTGCTGTCGCCCATCTGCGTGATCAGCAGGCTCAGCGACTGGCCAAGGGCGCTGTCCGGCGTCGTCTCGGCGGCATGCAGGACGCGCGCGCGCGCTTCCGCCATCAGTTCGGCGGCGAGCCGGTCGTCGAGCACCGAGAAATGCCCGGCGACATTGGCCTCCAGCGGAAACTGGTGCAGCAAGGCCTCGCAGAAGGCGTGGATGGTCTGGATCCTCAGGCCGCCCGGGGTCTCCAGCGCCTTGGCGAAGAGCCGGCGGGCCGTGGCGAGCCGCGCGGCCGAGGGGGCCGTGCCGTCGATGTCGGTGAGCGCTGAGGAAAGTGCGGCATCATCAAGCCCGACCCACTCGCCTAGCAGGCGGAACACGCGGGTCGCCATTTCCGCGGCAGCCGCCTTGGTGAAGGTGAGGCAGAGGATGCGCGAGGGGTCGGTGCCGCCCAGCAGCAGCCGCACGACGCGGCGGGACAGGACGAAGGTCTTGCCGGAGCCAGCGTTGGCGCTCACCCAGGCGGAGGCGCCGGGCCGCGAGGCAAGGTCCTGGCGCTGGCGGGTGGCGAGCGGGATCTGCGGCTTGCTCATTCGCCCTCTCCTCCGCCAATCGCCCATTCCTTGACACGGGCCAGATGGTCGTAGGGCCCGTTCATGTCGCGTTCCTTTTCCACACGCGCGCGGGACAGATAGCCCTTCGCTTCATCCTGATAGGCGGCGATGAGGGCTTCCAGCCGCCGCCACGAAGCTTCCGCCAGTTCGCCGACGCTCATGTCCTTCGGCGTGCGTCCCTGTTCGCTCAAGGCCTCGCGCGCGCCTTTCAGCTGCAGGTAAAGCAGCTCGGACACGGGCCGCTCGGAGGGAATGCCGGCGAAGCCGCCACGGGCGATCATCGCCACTTCCAGCGGCAGCTGCGGCGACAGGAGCGCATCGACCTGCTTCTGGCTCGGTGCCTGGCCGGTCTTGTAGTCGATGACCGACAGGGTGCCGTCGGTCAGGAGATCGATGCGGTCGGCGCGGCCCGTCAGCCGGAAGTCCGCACCCGGCAGCACCAGCTCCGCCCCGCCGCCGATCTCGACGAAGCGGTTGGAGACACGGGGGTCGCGCGCACGCTCCCAGGCGACGAAACCTTCGGCGATGCGCAGGAAGCGTGGCCACCACAGCGCCCGCACGGCCGGGAAGGCATCCAGCGGCGCAAACACCTCCTCGCCAATTTCCGTCAGGCGGGCGACGGCGGTGTGATCGAAGGGGCCATCCCAGTCGGCGAGAAAACGCGCCAGCGCGTCGTGGATGATCGTGCCCTTGTCTGCCGCCCCCGGTGCACCGCCAACCGGATCGACCGGCTCGAGACCCAGCACGCGGCGGGCGAAGATGGCGTAAGGGTCACGCACCAGCCGCTCGATCTCCGTCACCGACAGCTGGCGCGGCCGGGCGGGCAGCGGCGGCTTCGGGTCGGGTCGGGGCGCAGGGGTCACCGGTCCGTCCGGGCGGTCGAGACGGGTGGTGAGGTCCAGCCAGCGGCGGCCGCGCGCGGCCATCTCCGCCTCTGCCTGCGGTCCGGCCAGGGTCAGCAGCCTTTGCAGCCAGCGCGAGGTTACTGTTGGCGCGCCATCGGCACGGGCCGCGCGGGACAGGATCACGCGCCGCGCGCCCAGCCCTTGCACGAAGTCATGCGCGCCGGCGCCGATGCGGCGTTCCGGCGGTTCCAGCCCGAGGTCGCGCTTCATCGGCCGGTTCAGCCAGGGATCGTTGCGGGTGCGCTGCGGCCAGACGCCCTCGTTGAGGCCGCCAAGGATGACCAGATCCGGCCGCTGCAGACGCGCTTCCATCGGCCCGAGGATCTGGATGCGCGGATCGCCCGGTAGCCGGCGGCGCACGGCTGTGCCCGCAATCAACGCCGAGAACACGGAGGGCCACTCGCGCGCCGGCACGGCAAGCCCGGCGCGGCCCGATTCCATCAGGCCGGCGAGGGCGAGGGCCAGCGCGTCGCCGGTCTCGCCGCGATAGAGTTCCGCCTCGCTGCCCGTCTCGTCGCCGGCGATGGCCTTCAGCACCTCGGCATGGGCGCTGGCCAGCTCGACAACGGGCACGGGTTCCACCTGCCCGGCCAGGCGCTCCAGCGGCTCAAGGGCAGTGCGCAGGCGGGCGACGAGATCCTCCACGGCGGTCCAGTCCGCCTCGACCAGCTTCTTCCAGCGCGGCACATGCGCGCCCTCGGATGCCAGACGCGCGGCGGCGATGGCTTCGACCAGCCCCCCGGAGCCCAGGCGCGGCAAGGGACCGCGCAGGACGCCGCGTTCCAGCGAACGGGCCGCGGCGCGGATTTCCTTTGCCGGCAAACCAAGACGGGCAAGCGGGTGTTTCAGGAGCGCCAGGAGATCCAGCGGCACGCAGCCTTCCAGTGCCAGCCGGGCGGCGAGCATGGCGAGCACGGCGGGCGGCGTTTGGTCGAGCGGTCGCCCGGCGCTGTCGTCCACGGTGATCGACCAGCGGCCCAGCTCCTCGGCGACACGGCGGGCGAGCAGGCGGTCGGGCGAGACGAGGGCAGCCGTCTCGCCGCGCTCCAGCGCCTCGCGCAGGGCAATGGCGACAGCCAGCGCCTCTTCGGCCTCGTTGCGGGCGGTGAGCAGTTCCACTTCGGCCAGCGCCTCCGCCCGCTCTTCGGGCGAGACGCGGGCAAGATAGCCGGTCCAGCGGTCGGTGGTGGCAGCCGGGCGCAGGGCCTCGCTGACGAGGCGCGCGCGGGCGACAAGCCGGGGGCTTTCCGGCGGGCAGAGCGCCAGCACGTCGCGGCGCAGCACCTTCAGCCGGTCGAGCAGCAGCTTCAGGCCATATTGCGGATGGCCGCTGACGCTGCCTTCGGTAAAGGCGGGGGCGGGATGTTTCGCGCTGAGGCGCGGCTGCGGCGCGTCGCCGAGCGCCTCCCACGAGGCGTCATCCATGTCGAGATCGAGCCCCGGCAGGACGATGGCCCCGCGCGGCAGGTCGGCGACGGCGGCGAGCAGCTCGGCCGTGGCCGGAACCGATCCTGTGGAGCCGGCGACGATGACCGGGCCCTGTGGGGGCGACTGGTGCAACCGCGCGGCCTCGCGGCGGATGAGCGCAGAGCGGCGTGCCTTCGGGTCCATCGCGCCGCATTCCTCGAGATAGGCCGGCCAGGCCTTGCGCACGATGTCGAGGAATTCCAGCGTCACCTGCCAGTAGCGGGCGTGGTCATCCGGCACCAGGCGGGAGAGGTCGGACCAGTCCGCTTCCTCCGTCTCCAGCTCGTCCATCAGCGTGATGAGATCTCCCGCCAGCCAGGCGGCGTCGGCGGCGGAGGCCGGCAGGCCAAGCGGTTCGTCGGCGGAAAGCCGCAGTACCTCACGCCGCAGGGCCGCCTTCCAGCTCATCACCAGCCGGGTCATGGCGAGACGGCGTTCCAGCAGCGGCAGCTCAGGCGGCAGTGCCTCGCCATCGGCCACCGCCTCCAGCACCTGCGCTTCCTCGTCGACATCACCGAGCGGGCGGATGCGTGGCAACAGCACCGGACGGCCGCCGAAGATTTCCTGCACGAGCGCCGGCAGATTGCGCGCCGCGCGCCGTGTCGGCAGGTAGAGCGTGACGGTGGACAGGAGCAGCGGATCGTCCAGCGGCCGGAAGCCCTCGATCAGCCGGCCTTCGGCCAGCGCCACGATCAACTCGCGGGAGAAATCCGCAGAGGCCGGGATGGTGAAGATCCGCCGCGCCGCCGGCATCAGTCGGCGCTTTCGCGGACGGCGGCCTCGGCGGCGGCAATGTCCTTCGGCGTGCCGACGTGCAGCCAGATGCCTTCCATCAGGACGCCATGCAGGCGGCCTTCGGCAATGGCCCGGTCAAACAGCAGGTTGAGCGAGAACTTGCCCTCCGGCGCGCCGTCAAACAGGCGTGGCGAGAAGATCGCGGCCCCGGCATAGGCAAAGGGCGTGACATAACGTTCCGGGCGACGGGTGAGACGGCCTTCCGTGTCCATCAGAAAGTCGCCGCGCCCCTCATAGCCGACCGAATTGATCAGATCGGAAATGAGCAGCAAGCCGTCCATGCGCTCGGGATCGAAGGCGTCGATCATGTGCTCGAGATTGGGCTTCACGCCCTCGATCCAGTAGGCCGTGTCGGCGTTGAGCAGGAAGAAGGGGTCATTGCCAAGCAACGGCAGGGCCTTGACCACGCCGCCGCCCGTCTCCAGCACACTGTCGCGTTCGTCGGAGATGATGATTTCCATGTCCTGACGCCGCCGGGCATGCACCTCGACGAGGTCGGCGAGGTAATGCACGTTGACGACGCAGCGCTTCACGCCCGCAGCTGCCAGCTTGTCCATCCCGTGGTCGATCAGCGCCTTGCCGTTCACCTCGATCAGCGGCTTCGGCGTCGTCGCCGTGATCGGTCGCATGCGCTTGCCGAGACCGGCGGCGAGGATCATGGCGGTGTGGGGGCGGAACGGGCGGGCAGACATGACAGGAACCTGACTGGAGTGCGAACGACGGTTCGCCAGAAAGTAAGAAAAGGGCAGCATGGTCTCAAGCCATGCTGCCCTAGCTGTGACTGCTTCGCGGAGGGAGTGCAAGTGCGCCGCGCAGCGGCAGACGGTTGCAGCTGTCGCCGGGTCTTATCGCCGTGTCAGCCGCCGATCCGCTTGTGGAACCAGTGGTTCAGGTCGGCCAGCACCGGATGGGCCAGCGCCCGGTCGAGATAGCCGGCCATGCGTGGCAGATGCGCCATGTAGCCCGGCTTGCCCTCGCGCAGGTTCAGGCGGATGAACAGGCCGAGAATTTTTGCAACGCGCTGGGCGGCCGTCACCGCATAAGCGGCATGGAAGGGTTCGGGATCGAACCGCGTGTCGACCGTGCGGCGCGCGGTGACATAAAGGTCGACCAGATACCGTTCCAGCTCGTGTGGCATGTCGACACGGGCATCGAGCGCCAGCGACGACACGTCATAGGCCAGCGGACCGATGACACAGTCCTGATAGTCGATGAGGCCGAGCCGGTCGATGCCGTGCCGCTGCTCGCGCCAGATGATGTTGGGCGAATGATAGTCGCGCAGCACCCAGCCGGTTTCCGCATGCGCGATGTCATCCAGCGCCTTGTGCCAGAGCGCGTGATACTCCTCGCGGACATCGGCGGGAACAAAGTCCGGCGACACCGGAACACCGGCACGCCAGGGCACGTACCAGTCGAGGAACAGGTCCGCTTCCGTCAAAAGGGCACGGCGGGAATAAGCCGGGATCGTGTAGCTGCCGCCTCCGGGCAAAGGCAGCGTCTCGGACCAGGGCGCACTCGCGTGCATGTCGGCGAGCAGCAGGGCTGCAGCCTCGTAGCGCTCCGGGATCGGCGCGTGGTCGTGCACCATGGTATCGGTGCCCAGGTCTTCCAGCACGATGAGGCAGCGGTCTTCATCGGCGGCAAGGATCTCGGGGGCGGCATAGCCGCGTCGGCGCAGTTCCGTCGTCAGGGCGAGAAACGGCGCGATGGTGCGGGCGCGGTGGACGATCTCGCCATAGCTCGGCGTTTCACCAGGTGCAGCCAGCGTGTAGAGCGGCGGTGCATTCATGACGATGGCGCTGGCGCCGTCGTAATGCAGCCGTTCATAGGTGCGGGCGGCAGCATCACCAATCAGGTAGCGGCGGGAGGCCTGGCCCCAGCCGGCCGCATGCATCAGGCTGCGGATGGCGATGGTGCGCTCGAGCCTTGCGCCCCAGCGGGCGGCCGTCCCGGCCTCGTCGGCCGAAAACACCACATGCCGGCCGTCGTCGTCGTGGCCGGCGCTGAACGTCAGGAACAGGGCACCGGAAGGCAGCAGGTGCCCGGCCTTTTCCGGCCACTCGACCAGAGCGGCGCCGGAGGCCACCAGTTCATCGAGCCCGAGTTCAAGCAGCTCTTCCGGATCTTCCAGCCGGTAGAGATCGAGATGCGACACGCTCAGGCGCGGCAGGTCATAGGTCTGCACCAGCGTGAAGGTCGGGCTTGGAACCTCCAGCGCGCTGTTGGCTGCAAAGGCGCGCAGCAGGGCACGGGCGAAGGTCGACTTGCCGGCTCCGAGGTTCCCGGACAGGGCGATCAGATCACCGGCGGAGAGGAGGGCGGCCAGATCTTCCGCGAGCCGGATAGTCGCGGCTTCATTGACGAGATCGAGGCTGAAAAGCTCGGTGGCGGAAACAGGCGCCATGAAAGTCCTTATTCGGCGGCAACGCGGCCGCTTGCTTCCGGCCGGGCCGGGAAGATGCAGGTGACCGTGGTTCCGGCGCCTTCGCGGGATTCGATCTCCACTTCCCCGCCATGCAGCTCGACGAAGCTCTTGACGATGGAAAGGCCGAGACCGGCTCCGCGCCTGCGGGCCCCGGAATCATGGCCGACAAAACGGTTGAACACCGCCTCTATCATGTCCTGCGGAATACCGCAGCCGCGATCCTTCACCGTGAACACGATGCTGCTGCCGCGCCGGCCGCAGGTGATGTCGACCACGCCGCCTTCCTCGGAATAGCGCACAGCATTGGCAATCAGGTTGAACAGCACCTGGCGCAGCCGGCGCTCATCCGCCAGCATTGTGCCAATGTCGTCCGGCACATGGGTGCGCAGGGTGATGTTGGCTTCCGCCAGCCGGTCCTTGAGGCCTTCGACGGCTTCGGAAACGGTGCGCCCTACATCCACTTCGCTGAGATCCAGCTCCATGATGCCGGCGTCGATGGTGGCCAGATCCAAAATGTCGTTGATGATGGCAAGCAGCGCCGAGGAGGACGACAGGATATAGTCGGCATATTCCGACTGCTTGTCGGACAGATCGCCGAATTTCGGGTCGGACAGAAGCTGGGCAAAGCCGATGATGTTGGTCAGCGGCGAGCGCAGCTCATAGGACACGTGCTGGATAAAGGCGTTCTTGAGGCCATCAGCCTGTTGCAGCGCCTCGTTCTTGTCCACGAGGGCGCGCTCGACGTTGACGCTGTCGGTAACGTTAACGAAGGTCACCAGCGTTCCGCCATCCGGCAGGGGCACGGTGGCATAGTCGAGGACCATGCCGTCGCGCCGCTCCATGCGGCCGGCAAGATGCGTCCGGCTGTCCATCAGACCGGTGACAGAACCGGCCAGCTGCCGCCAGGCCTCGGCCTCGTTGGACGTGGCCGCGCAGTTGTCGACCACTTCGTTGACATGCGGCAGGGTGGCAAGGTTCTCTTCCGGCAGATGCCAGATCCGGCCAAAGGCCGGGTTCCACAGCCGCAGGCGACCATCGGAGCCGAACACGGCGACGGCTTCAGACAGGTTGTCCAGCGTTTCGCCCTGGACCCGGATCAGCGCGTTGTAGCGGCTTTCCAGGTCGAGCCGTTCGGTGACGTTTTCATAGATATAGGTGACACCGCCTTGCGGATGCGGGTTGGCGATGACGCGCAGCGTGCGGCCGTCCGGCAGGTGCCACCAGAATTCGCGCGCCGCCAGCGACTGGTAGCTCTCCAGCATCTTGGTGCGCCAGACGCGGTAATCCGCCTGTTCCGGCAGCTTGCGGCCGGCGCGCAGCGTGTCGAGAACGGTTCCGTCTTCCGGGTTCGCATCGAGAAAGGCCGGGTCGAGATCCCACAGCGCACGGAAGGCTGCGTTGTAGAACTGAAGCTTCCGGTCCGCGCCATAGATGGCAACCGCCGTCGCAAGCTGATCCAGCGTGCGCCCGTGGAACTCCTCGGTGCGCAGCAGTTCCTTGCGCGTCCGATCAAGTTCCGACACGTCGATGGCCAGCGCAGCGCCGCCCTGCAGGTTGCGCACATCGGTGACTTCGAAGATCCGGCGCTCGCCGGCTGCCACGATGGGCATGCGGGCGGAAAAAGCGCCGTCTGCCTGGCGGTCGCGGCGGATCGCTTCGCGCGCGGCAGCATCCAGGAAGTCGATGTTGCCCTCGACGGCTCGCGCCGGGTCGGCAGCATCCACGGCGTGGGCATAGGCGGAATTGGCCCAGGTGATCCGGCCCTCGCTGTTGCTCTGCCAGGCCGGGGCCGGCATCGCTTCCAGTAGGGCCCGCAGCGTTGCCAGCTCGCCAGCCAGGCGTGCGTTGAGCGCGCCGAGTTCGGCTTGCGCCTGCCGGTCGCCGGTCAGGTCACTGAGGCGCAGAACGGCCGAGGCACCCGCCGTGCGGCCTACCGCCTCGACAAAGGTCTGTTCGCGGGTCTCAAGGGTCAGGGAAAAGCTTTCGCCGGCTGAGCGCAGGCGCAGAAGATGGTCCTCGAGCTGCTCGGCCGATTTCGGTTCGAGCCAGCTGCCAAAGGCAAGCAGTTGTGCCGGCGCGCGCGGAACGCCGGAGCTCTCCGGCAGCACGCCCCACACGCCAGGGCGTGTGCCGATGCGGGTGCCATGGCTTTCACCGGCGTCGGTCCAGGCGATGATGCGCTGGCCGTCGGTATCGAGCATGGATTCGAGGCGGTCGACAGTGAGGCGCAGGTCCAGCATCTCTGCCGACATTCCCGCGATCTTTTCGGCAGATATCCGGCGGTTGCGGACATAGGCGAGCGAGGCCGTGATGGCAAAGACGCAGGCGCCGCCAAGTGCGGCCAGCCAGACCATCTGCGCCGGTGCAACGACAGCGGCCTCCGCCGCCGCCAGTGCGTCGCCGCCACTGGCCAGCATGGCCAGGATGCTGACGCCGGAAAGGGATATCCTTTTCAGAATCCGCTTCCGTCGCCCTGCGCTGATGCGCAAGCGTGACACGCCGACTGCCGGCATTTCGTGATCCTCATTCGCCGCCTGTAAGTCCGGCCGGAGGCCGGAGTCCTCAAGGAAATGCCTCGTTTCCCCTGATTCGTCCTGACCATACCGCGTTCGAGAATCACGCTAAAGAGTCTGTTGCTGAAAAGTTAACAGGCCCCGCTTTGGGGCGGGGCCTGTGTATCGTGCTTTTCCGCAGGGTAAGACTGCGGATCCTTACCATATGTAGTGTCTGGCTAGTGCCAAATCAGTACTTGTAGTGTTCCGACTTGAACGGACCGGCCTTCGCAATCCCCAGGTATTGGGCCTGATCGTCGGACAGTTCGGTTAACGTGACGCCGAGCTTGTCGAGATGCAGGCGCGCAACCTTCTCGTCGAGGTGCTTCGGCAGGACGTAGACCTCGTTTTGGTACTGGTCGCCGCGGGTGAAGAGTTCGATCTGGGCCAGCACCTGGTTGGTGAAGCTCGCCGACATGACGAAGCTCGGGTGGCCGGTGGCATTGCCGAGGTTCACGAGGCGGCCCTGCGACAGGAGGATCATCCGCTTGCCATCCGGGAACACGACCATGTCGACCTGGTCCTTGACCGGACGCCACTGGAAGTTCTTCAGCGCAGCAACCTGGATCTCGTTGTCGAAGTGGCCGATGTTGCAGACGATGGCCATGTCCTTCATCGCCCGCATGTGGTCGAGGGTGATGATGTCCTTGTTGCCGGTGGCGGTGACGAAGATGTCGGCGGTGCCGGCAACCTGGTCGAGGGTCTTGACGTCAAAGCCGTCCATCGCGGCCTGCAGGGCGCAGATCGGGTCGATTTCGGTGACGATGACGCGGGCGCCGGAGCCGGCGAGCGACTGGGCCGAGCCCTTGCCGACGTCGCCGTAGCCGCAGACCACGGCGACCTTGCCCGACATCATCACGTCGGTGCCGCGGCGGATGCCGTCGACGAGCGATTCGCGGCAGCCATAGCGGTTGTCGAACTTGGACTTGGTGACGCTGTCGTTGACGTTGATCGCCGGGAACGGCAGCTGGCCCTTCTTCTGCATCTCATAAAGACGCATCACGCCGGTGGTGGTCTCTTCCGTCACGCCCTGGATGAGGTCGCGCTGCTTGGTGAACCAGCCCGGGTTCTTGGCCATGCGCTTCTTGATCTGGGCGAAGAGGTATTCCTCTTCTTCCGACTTCGGGTTCTCGATCAGGCTGGTCTCGCCGGCTTCAACGCGGGCGCCGATCAGGATGTAGAGGGTGGCATCGCCGCCGTCATCGAGGATCATGTTGGCACCTTCCGGGAAGTCGAAGATGCGGTCGGCGTAGTCCCAGTATTCTTCCAGCGTCTCGCCCTTGGTGGCGAACACCGGGATGCCGGCAGCGGCAATCGCGGCAGCGGCCTGGTCCTGGGTCGAGAAGATGTTGCACGAGGCCCAGCGGACGTCGGCGCCAAGGGCGACCAGGGTCTCGATCAGAACAGCCGTCTGGATCGTCATGTGCAACGAACCGGCGATGCGGGCGCCCTTCAGCGGCTTGGAAGCGCCAAATTCAGTGCGGCAGGCCATCAGCCCCGGCATCTCGGTTTCGGCGATCTCGATCTCGGTGCGGCCCCAGTCGGCGAGCTTGATGTCCTTGACGATATAGTCGGTCATGAAAATGTCCTGTGTCTGACGGGCCGGTGGCCCGGCGCGGGGCGGAAAACGCATCTGGCCACAAGGCGCGCCAGCCGCGATCCGGCCGGTCCCCCTGCAGCAACCGCCGCCCTTATACCCCGCGCCGCCCGCCCCTGCAATTCAGATATAAAGCTTTCTTTATATCCCGTTCGAAAAGCTGGGAACGGGGTAAAGGAAGGATGGACAGGACGCCGCTTCGCCGGGTGCGGGAGCGCACCCGGCGATAGCCGTCAGTTCGCCTGGTGCATCACCGTATCTCCGAAAGGATGGTCAAGAACCATTTTCCATGTCCCGTCCGGCTGCTTGCGCAGAACGGCGACAGACAGTGCCGTTGTGCGTCCACCCGGACCAGGGGCTGTCCATTGCATCAGATGGAGGGCGATGTCACCGGCGACAACCACCTCGTGGCCGCCGTAGGAGAAGGCGACACCCGCATCAACAAACTGACGGAACATGGCTGCCAGTTCTGCTGTGCCTGTCGCCACAGTACCGCTCTGCGCCGCCCCCGGTGCCGGGACGACGACGGCGTCTGGCTCATAGGTGGACAGGATCCCAGGAACATCGCCCCTTGCGAAGGCGTCTGTCATGCGGGTGATGGTTTCGTGAATGTCTTCTGTCATGCGGGTGGCTCCGGTGTCTGCATGAAGGGAAGCAGGGGTCAGGCCGAAAAGGACTGCCATCGCCGCTGCCGCGCAGTGCTTGCGCATTTGAACCTCCGTTGTTGTCGGCCCGTCGTGTATCAAGGGAGGGAGTGACAGTTTCTGGCAGTGGCGGTTCGCATGCGCCTGTTCCGGCTCTTTTCGCTGATGGATCATTTTCGCTCGCGCCTGCGGCCGACAACGGCGCGGGAACTCGGGCAGCTCCTGGGCGTCTCGGTGCGCACGGTTTACCGGGACATCGCCGATCTGCAGGCGATGGGTGCCCCGATTCGTGGGGAGGGCGGCATCGGCTACGTAATGGAACGCGGCTATTTCAAGCCATCGCTGCGATTTGATACCGACGAACTTGAGGCAATTGCCCTCGGCATGCGGTTGGTGGCCGAGCGAGGCGGAGCCCATCTGGCTGAAGCAGCAGGACGTGTGTCGGCCAAGATCGCCTCGTCGATTGGCGAGGACGCCCGCGAGACGATGATTTCGACCCCGCTTGAAGCCGGGCCGAGTTCGCTCGTGTCTTCACCGGAAGAGCGGAACCGGCATGACAGGCTTCGTGTTGCCATTCGCGATCGACAGAGGCTGCGGATCGACTATGTCAGCCGAAGCGGACAGCCGTCCTCCCGCCTTGCCAGGCCGCTTGGACTGACCGCATTCGATGAAAGCTGGCTTCTCACAATCTGGTGTGAACGGGCTGAGGATTTCAGACATCTGCGCGTCGATCTCATCCGGTCGGCAGAGCCGACCGGCGAGACCTTCAGGCACGAAGCCGGCAAACGGTTTGCGGATGTCCTGCAGCGGGAGCGCGGGGTGCCATAAACCGTCGGACAAAGGCGCGCGCGGTGCGTGGACCAATCGTCAAGCAGCTGAAAAGAAAAGCCAAAACGAAAAAAGGTCCGGCGAACCGGACCTTTTTCATTCGGATCTGGTAGTGATCCGAAGCAGATTTGGTGCCCAGGAGAGGACTCGAACCTCCACGCCCTTTCGAGCGCTAGCACCTGAAGCTAGTGCGTCTACCAATTCCGCCACCTGGGCTGTGAGAGGGGCTTTTAAGGATGGCCCGGGGGGTTGTCAATCGGGCTTTTGAGGAAAAATGTGTTTGTGTACATCGTGCCTTCACACTGGGCTGGCAAAGGGCTAAGAACCCTCGGGTAGCCGCTGTGGGGCGGCATTCGGATTTCTCAAGCGACGCGACAGGGAGCGGCAGGCATGTCCAAGGCGCTCAACGGAAAACTCGTAACAGTGTTTGGCGGTTCGGGCTTCATCGGCCGCCATGTGGTTCAGGCGCTGGCGCGCCGTGGCTACCGGATCCGCGCGGCCGTGCGCCGGCCGGACCTGGCCGAGCACCTGCAGCCGCTCGGCGGCGTCGGGCAGATCATGCCCGTGCAGGCCAATCTGCGCTATCGCTGGTCGGTCGACCGGGCGGTTGAAGGCGCGGATGCGGTGGTCAACCTGGTCGGCATTCTGGCGGCTTCCGGCAAGCAAACCTTCGACGCAGTGCAGGCCTTTGGTCCGCGCGCCATCGCAGAAGCGGCCCGCGGCGCCGGGCTCTCCGCCATCACGCATCTCTCCGCCATCGGTGCGGATGCGGCTTCCGATGCGGACTATGCCCGCACCAAGGCCGCCGGCGAGGCGGCGGTGCTGGAAACGCTGCCGGACAGCGTGATCCTGCGGCCTTCCATTGTCTTTGGCCCGGAAGACCAGTTCTTCAACCGTTTTGCTGCCATGGCGCGGATGTCTCCAGCCCTGCCGCTGATCGGCGGCGGGATGACGAAGTTCCAGCCGGTCTATGTCTGTGATGTCGCCGAAGCCGTTGCCAAGGCTGTCGACGGTGAGCTGACGCCGGGCGCTGTGTATGAGCTGGGCGGCCCTGAAGTGAAGAGCTTCAAGGAGTGCATGGAACTGATGCTCGAGGTCATCCAGCGCCAGCGCCTGCTTTTGCCGATACCTTTCGGGATTGCAGGCCTTCAGGCCGGCATTCTGGAACGGCTGCCGGGCAAGCTGCTGACCACCGATCAGGTCCGCATGCTCAAGGTGGACAATGTCGTCTCCGCAGAGGCTGAGCAGGCCGGCCGCACGCTGGCAGGCATGGGCATCAACCCGTCCTCGCTGGCAGCCGTGCTGCCGACCTATCTCGACCGGTTCCGCGAGCGCGGTCAGTACGACGCGCACCGCCTCGCCTGAGGCAGTGCTCCGACGGAGCTGCGCCCACTTGCGAACAGGATCACAGCCCGGACCGGCTGTGATCCTGTTTTTGTTTTACCGCTTCAGTGTCCTGTGGCGTTGCAAGGGCTCCGCACCGGTTCGGTCGACCTGCCACCCGCCGTCGTCGCCGCGCATCAGGCCGATGTCCTTCAGCATGCGTGCATCCAGCGCCGACAGTTCGCGCTGTGCCCGGCGGATTTCACCGTGTCGCCGGATGCTGCCGATGATCAGCTGAATAAGCGTGCGGAAGCCGGATGGGTGTCCCGGTGTAGCCTGGGCCTGGGCTGCGTCCTGTCCTGCGTGCATTGTGTTTCTCCTGTCCGGCGGGTGATCCGCCTTGAGGAGACACTGACAGGTCAATCCTGACAGCTGCGAGTCAGCTTTGATCTTGTTTTGTTCCTAGCGTATAGATTTTTTTCGAATCGTCCCAAGGCCTCAAGAACAAGCCGGATCCATGAACCCGATCGACCGCGCGCTTGGCATCCTTTTGGTGTTGTCCGCCGGCAAGCTGGTGAGTGCCACCACCTTGTCCGAACGCTTCACCGTGTCCTTGCGTACCATTTACCGGGATGTCGACCGGCTGATTGCCCTCGGCGTGCCCGTCGAGGCCGAGCGGGGGGCGGAGGGCGGCTATCGGCTCGCCGGCGGCTATCACCAGCCGCCCGTTGCCCTGACCCGCAAGGAGACGGCGGCGCTGCTCGTCGCCCTGGCCTTTGTTCGCGGCATCCGCGCGACGCCTCTGGCGAGCGAACTGGAGACGGCGGAGAGCAAGCTGATTTCCGCCTTGCCGAAAAGCGCCAAGGATCTGTTGTCCCGGGCCGAGCGCATCATCGGCATTGAGCCCATGGCGGTGGATGTGTTTCATCACGCAACCCAGGCGCCGCCGGTGGGCGAATGGCAGGCGGCGCTGGACGGGTTCATGGAAGGGATCCTGGCCGGCTGCCGTGTCCGCTTCGAACATCGCAATCCGGCGCGGGACGAGATCCGCGAACACGAAGTCGAGCCCTATGGCATCCTGTTTGACCGCAATCTCTGGTATCTTGCCGGCCGTTCTGTCGATGCCGATGACCTGCGCATCTATCGGGCGGACCGGCTGCGCAATCTGACGGTCACCGGCCTGCGCTTTCGCGCGCCAAAGGAGTTCTCGGTCGAATCCCTGCTCGGCGGCGCCTGGCTGTCCCGCGCCATGCGGCGCTGGGCGCAGGAGGACGGCCTTGCAGAGCTCCGCGTGACTGCAGAACAGGCCCGGCGCCTGTCGCAGGACTGGTTTTATCGCCACGCGCTGTTCACGCCGGATGGCACTGGGGCCGTCCGGGTGCGGCTGGCAGATACGTCCGCCGAACGGCTCTATCCGTTGCTGCGCTGGTTGGGGCCTGGGGCCGAACTGATCGCGCCTGAGGCGCTGCGCGCCGGACTGGCCGCCGAGTTGGCGGCAATGGCCGCGGCACATGGAGGTGCCGCGCCATGAGTCATGCCGAGTTGCCTGGCCTGGACTGCTGTCACTCAGGCAAAAGTCTCGGCGCGGATCAGCATGGCGACCGCGTGGATGCGGTTGCGGGCCTTCATCCGGCGCACGGCCGCTGCGATATGGGTCTTCACGGTGGCGACGGAGATGTCGAGGCGATGGGCGATCTGCTTGTTGATCATGCCCTCGGCCAGCATGCGCATCACGTCCTTCTGCCGGTCGGTCAGCAGCGACACCCGCTCCTCCGCCTGAATGACGCCCGCCGGGCGAGCCGTGAATTCAGCCGCGCGATGCCAGTTCTCAGAAACGGTATCCAGCATGTCTCTCTCCCGCCAATGGCTCACTTGCCTTCACCCCGGATTTGCGTGTGGTCACGTCCGGTTCACAAGACCCTAGCCGTTTTGACGGGTTGTAGCGATATGCAAAGAAGTGATATGTTAAATTGCAAATTCTTCGCAATTTGAGGGGGCGCGAATAGGCATGGCCAAGAAACTCTTTGCCGGGCATGTGCTGCGCAAG
The DNA here is from genome assembly GCF_051860505.1 of Pannonibacter sp. Lineage (NCBI taxonomy): Bacteria > Pseudomonadati > Pseudomonadota > Alphaproteobacteria > Hyphomicrobiales > Stappiaceae > Pannonibacter > Pannonibacter sp. Next base: position 19,545 of record NZ_JBHYDX010000012.1, read on the forward strand.
CTGCGCGAGCGCGCGGGGCTGACACAAGTCGCCTTCGCCAGCCGGCTGGATCTGTCGCCCTCCTATGTCAACCAGCTCGAAAGCAACATTCGTCCGGTCTCGGCCTCGGTTCTGATTGCCGTCAGCCGCGAATTCGGCGCTGATCTTGCCAGTTTCGAGGCCAGCGACCTTGACCGGCTCGTCGCCGATCTCGGCGAGGCTTTTGCCGATACCCGTTTCCACGATGGCAGCGTCGGCCTGCAGGACCTGAAAAGCGTTGCCACCCATACGCCGGATTTCGCCCGCGCCGTGCTTGGCCTATATGGCGGGCTGCGGCGCATGAGCGAGCAGCAGGCGTCCTTTGACGATGCCCTGGATTCGCAAGGGGAAGCGGCTGGACGGGGGCCGCGCATGGTGCCGCCCTTCGATGAGGTGCGCGATCACTTCCACTACATCGACAACTATGTCGACGCCCTGGATGTCAGCGCGGAAACCCTCGCCGACCGCCTCGGTCTTGCCTGGCATCCGGACCGGTTCGCCGTCCTCGCCGGCTTCCTGCTCGAGACGCATGGCGTGCGGGTGGATGTGGCCGAGCGCACCCGGCCGGATGGCCCGATCACCGCCTTCAACCCGCGCAGCAAAACGGTGACGCTGGACCGGGCGCTGCCACGGGCGGCGATGGAGTTCCAGCTTGGGTGCCTGATCGCGGACCTGACTGCCGACCCGCTGATTTCCGGGCATGTGTCAAAGGCTGGGTTCCGCAGCCAGGCCGCGCGCGACATCTGCCGTCTGGCCCTGCGCAACTATTTTTCAGGCGCGTTGCTGCTGCCTTATGGCGGCTTCCTGGCGCTGGCCAAGTCCTACCGCCATGATCTCGACCGGCTGATGGTGACGACCGGGGCCAGTCTCGAGCAGATCTGTCATCGGCTCTCGACGCTCCAGCGCAGCGGCGAAAAGGGCGTGCCATTCTATTTTCTGAAAGTTGACCGCGCAGGCAATGTGATCAAGCGGCACAGCGCGACGCGGTTCCAGTTTGCCCGTTACGGTGGGGCCTGTCCGGTCTGGAACGTGCATGAGGCGTTCGAAAATCGCGACGGGCGGCTGCAGGCGCAGGTCGGCGAGATGCCTGACGGCAGCCAGTATCTCTGCCTCGCCCGCTCCATCTCAAAGCCGGCCGCCCGGTTCGGCGAGCGCGAGCGGCGCTATGCGCTGGGGCTGGGGTGTGAGCTGAAATACGCCGACATGATCATCTATGCAGACGAGCTCGGCCTGACCGACCGGGTCAATCCCGCGCGCATCGGCATCAACTGCCGGATCTGTCCGCGCAGCGATTGTCAGGACCGCGCCTTCCCGGCGCTCGACAAGGAACTCCTCGTCGATCAGCGTGCCCGAGGCATCGTTCCTTTTTCACTGCGGTGAGGTGACTGCGGCCAGGCCGTTCAGTCTTCCACCGGCTCCTGTGCAAAATATTGCATGTGCTCGGCGCGGATGCGGATGATCTGGGTGCGAATGCGCGCCAGATGCGTGCGCATGTCGCTCACGGCCAGCTCGGCGTTGCGGGTGCGGATCGCATCCATGACCTTGCAATGATCCTCGAACGCTTCATTCGAGGCAAAGGCGAGGGACAGGTAGCGCACCCTGTCCATATGCGCCTTGTTCTCGCGGATGATCTCCCAGGCATGACCATGCCCGGACCGCTCGCAGATCTCCCGATGGAACTGGTCATCCAGCGCCTGGAAGTCGAGCGGACGTCCCTCCTGGATCGCCTTGCGTTGCAGGTCGAGCAACCCGTCCAGCACGGCGTGGTCCGCAGACGTCAGCTTGCTGCAGGCAATACGCACGGTCTCGGCCTCGATGGCCGTCCGGATGAACTGGGCCTGCAACACGGCGCTTTCCGAGATCACCGAGACACAGGTCGCCCGTTGCGGGCGAATGGTGAGGAAGCCGAGCTTGGACAGGCGATAGAAAGCATCTCTGACTGGCTGGCGCGAGACGCCGGAAGCCTTTGAAACATCCACCTCGGAAATCTTCGTGCCCGGCGGCAGTTCAAGCGACAGGATCTGCCGGTGCAGCGCATCAAAAACGGCATCGGCGACCGACGGCCGGTTCAGGGCCTCGATGGCCCGAAGTTGCACTGATCCTGACATCCGTACCTCCGTTGACTCGCTTTGCATACTAGCATATTAGTTTTGTTGCCGACTACCAAGCAGTCAAAGAACCGCAATAGTCGGCCTCAGGGAGGAGAACAAGAGTGACGATACCGGATCCGGACCGACTTTTCCCGCTGGACTTGGAAGCCCGGTCCCTGGCGCGTGATCTGTATGCCGACATCCAGAGCCTTCCGATCGTCAGTCCGCATGGCCATACGGACCCGCGCTGGTTCGCTGAAAACGCCGCCTTTCCGGATCCGGCGCAGCTCTTCGTCACCCCGGATCATTATGTCTTCCGGATGCTGTGCTCGCAGGGTATCCCCCTGGAAAAGCTCGGTGTTCCACGCGTCGATGGTGGCTGGATCGAAACCAATGGGCGCAGCATCTGGCGCTTGTTCGCGCAGAATTATCATGTGTTTCGCGGCACGCCGTCCCGTCTCTGGCTCGATCATGCCTTTGCCGATGTGTTTGGTGTCACCCGCCGCCTAAGCGCAGAAACGGCGGACGAGATCTACGACCAGATCGCCGACTGCCTTGTCCGGCCTGAGTTCCGTCCGCGTGCGTTGTTCGACCGTTTCAACATCGAGGTGCTGGCGACGACAGAAGGCGCGCTGGATGATCTGCGCTGGCATGCGATGATCCGTGACAGCGGCTGGATGGGCCGGGTGATCACTGCATACCGCCCTGATCAGGTCGTGGATCCGGAAATGCCCGGTTTTGCCGCGGCGGTTGAGCAACTCGGCGCCCTGGCGGGAACCCGGGCGACAAGCTGGGACGGCTATCTCGAGGCACACAGAACACGCAGGGCCTATTTCAAGCAGTTCGGCGCGACTTCGACGGACCACGGCCATCCCACCGCCCGCACTGAAAATCTGCCGCAGGCCGAAGCCGCCGCCCTGTTTGACAAGGCCATGCAAGGCCGTTGTACGGCTGGGGAGGCCGATGCCTTTCGTGGCCAGATGTTGACGGAAATGGCCCGCATGAGTCTCGATGATGGGCTGGTGATGCAGATCCATCCAGGCTCGGCACGCAATCACAACGCAGATGTGCTCGCCCGTTTCGGGCGAGACAAGGGCTTCGATATTCCAACACGCACCGACTACGTTCACGCCCTGCGCCCCCTGTTGGACGCCGTCGGGATGCGGGCTGATCTGACCGTCATCGTCTTTACATTGGACGAGACGGCGTACTCGCGGGAACTCGCTCCGCTTGCCGGTGTCTATCCGGCACTGCGGCTCGGCCCCGCCTGGTGGTTCTTCGACAGTCCGGAGGGGATGTCGCGGTACCGCCAGATGACCACGGAAACGGCCGGGTTCTACAACACAGTCGGCTTCAACGACGACACCCGGGCGTTCTGTTCGATCCCCGCCCGCCATGATGTGGCGCGGCGCGTGGATTGTGCCTTCCTAGCCGGTCTTGTCGCCTCCGGGCGGCTGGATGGCGACGAGGCGCGCGAGGTCGCACACGACCTTGCCTACCGGCTTGCGCGGCAAGCCTACCGGCTCTGACCGGTTTTACTGATGGGAGGAGAAACCATGACTTTTATGAAACTGGCGAAGGCAGCGCTCCTGGCGAGCGTGATGATGACCGGGTCGGCCATGGCCTGCGAGACCACCTTGCGGTCGTCCGACACCCACCCGGATGGCTATCCGACCGTCGAGGCGGTCAAGGCGATGGGCAAGTTGCTCGAGGAGCGGACCAACGGCCGGCTGTGCATCGAGGTGTTCCACTCCGCCCAGCTGGGGCAGGAGAAGGACACCATCGAGCAGACCAAGTTCGGTGTCATCGACATGAACCGCGTCTCGATGGGCCCGTTCAACAACCTGGTCGAGGAGACCAAGGTCGTTTCGCTACCCTTCATTTTCCGCTCGACCGAGCACATGCACAAGGTTATGGACGGCCCGATCGGTGAAGACATTCTCAAGGCCTTCGAAGAGCACGGTTATGTCGGCCTGGCCTTCTTCGATGGCGGATCGCGCAGCTTCTACAATTCAAAGAAGCCGATCACCTCGGTCGACGATCTCAAGGGCATGAAGGTCCGCGTCATGCAGTCCGACATCTTCGTCGACATGATGACGGCCCTTGGCGCCAATGCCACGCCGATGCCCTATGGCGAGGTCTATTCCTCGATCCAGACCGGTGTCATCGACGGGGCCGAGAACAATTGGCCCTCGTTTGAATCCTCAGGTCACTTCGAAGTCGCCAAATACTACACCCTGAACCAGCACCTGATGGTGCCGGAAGTCCTGGTGATGTCGAAGTCCAGCTGGGACAAGCTGTCGGCCGAAGATCAGGCGACGGTCCGTCAGGCAGCCAAGGATGCCGTTCCGCTGATGCGTGACCTGTGGGTCGCTCGTGAAAAGGCGTCAGAGGAAAAGGTCCGCGCCGCCGGTGCCCAGGTGATCACCGAGATCGACAAGCAACCGTTCATCGACGCGATGAAGCCGGTCTACGAGAAGCATGTCACCTCGGACAAGCTGAAGGATCTCGTTGCCCGGATCCAGGCCACCGAATGACCTGAGCCCGCATGCCCGCGCCGGGTCCCGGCGCGGGCTTTTTGTTTCGCTGTTGGTTTCAGGTCATCATGCACGCGCTTGCCCAGATTTGCGGGACGATCTCCCGCCTGGCCCTCTGGATCGCCGGAGTGGGCCTTTCCCTGATGACCGCGATCATCGCGGCGCAGGTGTTCTTTCGCTATGTGCTCAACGACAGCATTGTCTGGAGCGAGCCCTTTGCCGTTATCCTTATGGGATGGTTCATCTTTTTCGGTGCTGCTGTCGGCATCCGGGAGGGCTATCACCTCAGCTTCGACATCCTGCTCTACGTCGTGCCGCCGCGGGTCAAGCTTGCGCTGTTCAGCTTGTCTGACGCCTTGGTCGGGGCCTTCGGGGCAGGGATGGCGTGGTACGGGCTGGAGCTCTGCGTTTCTGCCTGGAACGTCAAGCTGCCTTCGCTCGGCCTCTCCGGGGCGGTCGACTTCATGCCGCTGGTTGGTGGCGGCGTGCTGATCTTCCTGTTCTCGGTTGAACGTCTGTTGCGCCGGGCCGCCGGCCTCCCCACCGCCCGCTTCGGCGAAGTTGACAGCGCGGAGGCGTGACATGGAGTTCTGGGTTCTTTTCGGGACGTTCGGCTTCCTGCTGCTGATCGGCATGCCGGTCGCCTTCTGCCTCGGCATCTCGTCCTTCGCCACCGTCGTCTATCTTGGCCTGCCGCCGATGATCGTGTTCCAGCGGCTGAATTCCGGCGTTTCGGTCTTTGCGCTGATGGCGATCCCGTTCTTCATCTTTGCCGGCGAATTGATGGTGCGCGGCGACATTGCGCGCCGTCTCGTGGCGCTTGCCGGAGCCGCCGTCGGGCACATGCGTGGCGGTCTCGGTCAGGTCAACATCGCAGCCTCCGTCATGTTCGGCGGCATCTCGGGTTCGGCGGCTGCCGATGCCTCCGCCATTGGCGGCCTGATGATCCCGCAGATGAAGGAGCGTGGCTACGGCGTGGACTATGCGGTCAACGTCACCGTGGTCTCCTCGATCATCGCGCTGCTGATCCCGCCATCGCACAACATGATCATCTACTCGATCTCAGCCGGCGGCCGCATTTCGATCGCCGACCTGTTCACCGCCGGCATCATCCCCGGCCTGCTGCTGGCGCTGTCGCTGATGTCCGCAGCCTGGTGGGTGGCAAAGCGCCGGGGTTATCCCACCGAAGCCTTTCCCGGCTGGGGGGCGGTCGGCTTCCTGTTCGCCAATGCCATTCCCGGCCTGATGCTGATCGGCATCATTTTCTTCGGCGTGCGCTCCGGTGTCTTCACCGCATCGGAAAGCTCTTGCATTGCTGCGGTCTATGCGCTGCTGGTCACCGTCCTGGCCTATCGCACGATGACCTGGGACAATTTTGTCGCCTCCACCATGGCGGCGGTCCGCACCACCGCGATGGTGCTGCTGGTGATCGGCTGCGCAGCCTCGTTTGGCTGGTTGATGGCCCTCCTGAAGGTTCCGGCCGAGATGGTCGCGCTGCTGCGCGGGATATCAGACAACCCCATCATCATCCTGCTGCTGATCAACGTCATTCTGCTGTTTCTCGGCACCTTCATGGACATGTCGCCGCTGATCGTCATCACGACGCCGATCTTCCTGCCGGTCGCGGCCGCCTATGGGGTCGATCCGGTGCATTTCGGCGTGATCCTGATCCTCAATCTGGGCATCGGCCTGTGTACGCCGCCCGTCGGCTCGGTGCTGTTCGTCGGCTGCGCCGTCGGGCGTATTACGGTCTGGGAGGCGGTGAAGACGATCTGGCCCTTCTATGGCGCGGCTTTCGCGGCGCTGTTGCTGGTGACCTACATCCCCGCCCTGTCCTTGTGGCTCCCCTCCCTGTTCCGATGAGGCCCCGATGCTGAAGAGCTTTCCCGTCGTTGCAACGGATCCTGGCGTGACACGCCAGGTGCTCTCCGAATGCCCGGAACTCATGGTCGTGGCGTTTCGCTTTGCCCATGCCGGCGCGGAGGGCAAGCTGCACAACCACCTGCACATCCAGTCGACCTACGTGGAAAGCGGCCGCTTCCGCTTTTCCGTAGCCGGGGAGGCCGTCGAGGTTGGCCCCGGTGACAGTTTCGTCATTCCGTCCCTCGCCATGCACGGCTGCGTCTGTCTCGCCCCTGGCACGCTGATCGACGCGTTCACGCCGCGCCGCGCCGACTTTCTTGACCCTTCCGACCTCTAGGACCCTGCCATGCTGACCGTTGAAACCCGCCATGCCATCGATCCGGACGCCGCAAAGCGGATGGACACCGCTGAACTGCGTCAGAATTTCCATCTTGGCGACCTGTTCCGCGCTGGCGAGATCCGCCTTGTCTACACCCACTATGACCGGATGATTGTCGGTGGTGCTGTCCCTGCCGGTGCCCCCCTGACGCTGGACCACGTGAAGGAATGTGGCACGCCGAGTATTCTCGATCGCCGCGAAATGGCTGTCGTCAACGTTGGTGAAGCAGGCACTGTTGAAGCTGCCGGCTTGATCCATGCGCTGGGCCGTGGCGATGTCCTCTACCTGCCGCTTGGTTCAGGTCCGGTGACATTCGCTGGCGAGGGACGTTTCTATATCCTGTCCGCACCGGCTCACAGCGCTCATCCGGTGCGTCTGATCCGCCTTGAGGAGGCCGCTGTCGTCAAACTCGGCTCCGGCGAGACCTCGAACGACCGCACCATCTACCAATTCGTGCATCCCGCCGTGATGACCTCCTGCCAGCTCGTTGTCGGCTACACCAAGCTGCATAACGGTTCGGTCTGGAACACCATGCCCGCCCATCTGCATGATCGACGCATGGAAGCCTATCTCTATTTCGACATGAAGCCGGAGCAGCGCGTGTTCCACTTCATGGGCCGTCCGGATGAGACCCGTCACCTGGTGATGCAGAATGAGGACGCGGTGGTGTCGCCGCCCTGGTCGATCCATTGCGGCGCAGGCACGGGCAGCTACACCTTCATCTGGGCCATGGCTGGCGACAATGTCGACTACAAGGACGTTGAAATGGTGGCGATGGAGGACCTGCGGTGAACCCGTTCTCGCTGGAGGGTCGGGTCGCGCTGGTCACGGGGGCCAACACCGGCATCGGCCAGGCGATTGCTGTCGCTCTCGGGCGGGCTGGCGCAGAGGTCATTTGCGCCGGACGCAGCACCTCGGCGGAAACCGTGGCCCTGATCGGCCACGCGCGGGACCTGGAGCTGGACCTGTCCGACCCGCTGGCTGCAAGGGATGTCTTCAATGCCGAGGCCGTGGATATTCTGGTCAACAATGCCGGCATCATCCGCCGGGCTGACACTGTCGACTTCACCGAGGCTGACTGGGATGAGGTGATGGACATCAACCTGAAGGCCGTCTTTTTCACGAGCCAGGCTTTTGCCCGGTCCGCTTTCGCGCGTGGCGGGGAGGGCAAGGTGATCAACATCGCCTCGCTGCTGTCGTTCCAGGGCGGCATCCGGGTGCCCTCTTATACGGCGTCGAAGCATGGCGTCGCGGGTCTCACCAAGTTGATGGCCAATGAATGGGCGGCGCGGGGCATCAACGTCAACGCCATCGCGCCGGGCTATATCGAGACCAACAACACCGAGGCCTTGCGCGACGACCCGGATCGCAACCGCGCCATTCTCGAACGCATCCCGGCCGGTCGCTGGGGCCAGGCCTCGGACATCGGCGAAGCCGCCGTCTTCCTGGCCTCGCCGGCAGCCAGCTATATTCATGGCGCGGTGCTCAACGTGGATGGAGGGTGGCTTGCACGCTGACCGGCCAGGCTCCGCCGCACTCATCCTGCATGCGGCGGATAATGTCTGCATTCTGCGGGAGCGGGTTGCCGGCGGCGTGGATCCGCTCGGGCTCGGGCGGCCGCTGCCGCAGTCGCTGTCTGCCGGGCACAAGATCGCGCTGCGACCGATCCCGGAGGGGGCTTCTATCCTCAAATTCGGCCAGATCATCGGTGCTGCGAAGATGGACATCGCTGCCGGCGAGCATGTCCATACCCACAACTGCGCCTTCAGCGCGCATGACCGCGCCTATGCGATTGGCGAGGATCTGGCCCGTGCCAAGGCTGCGGTGCCGCACGAGGCGCCACGTCATTTTGCCGGCTATTTGCGGTCTGACGGGCGGATCGGAACCCGCAACTTCGTCGCCCTTTGTGCCACGGTGAACTGTTCGGCCACCGTCATCCGCCGTGCCGCCTTCGAACTGGAAACCTCGGGGGTGCTCGCCGACTATCCGAACGTCGACGGCATTGTCGCCTTTGCGCACGGCTCCGGCTGCGGCATGGCCAGCGAGGGGCGCGGCTTTGAAATTCTTCAGCGGGTTCTGTGGGGGCATGCCACCCATCCCAATGTCGGGGCGGCAGTGTTCGTCGGGCTCGGCTGCGAGGTCATGCAGATCGCCCGCATGAAGGCGGCATTCGGCGCGGTCGGGGCCAACCATTTCCACGGGCTCACGATCCAGGACACCGGAGGCACCCGCCAGACGATTGCCGCGATCAAGGCCAAGGTGCTGGAGATCCTGCCCGCCGTGAACGCGGTCCGCCGCGAGCCGGTGCCCGTGTCGGGGCTGAAGGTCGCGCTGCAATGCGGCGGGTCCGATGGCCTTTCGGGTATCACCGCCAACCCGGCGCTGGGCGTTGCCTGCGACCGGCTGGTTGGTCTCGGGGCAACTGTGATCCTGTCGGAGACCCCCGAGATCTATGGCGCCGAGCAGTTGCTGCTGCGCCGGACAGCGAACCAGGTGGTTGCCGACCGGTTGATCGAGTGCCTTGGCTGGTGGGAGCGCTACACCGCGATGAACGGCGGCAGCATGGACAACAACCCCAGTCCCGGCAACAAGGCCGGCGGCCTCACCACCATCCTGGAAAAGTCGCTTGGCGCCGTCGCCAAGGGTGGTTCGACGCCGCTCACCGCCTTCTACGACTACGCCGAGCAGGTGACGGCGCCGGGCCTCGTGTTCATGGACACGCCCGGTTACGATCCCGTCTCGGCAACGGGGCAGATTGCCGGCGGGGCCCAGATCGTGGTCTTCACCACCGGGCGCGGCTCCGCCTTTGGCTCCAAACCCGCCCCGACCGTGAAACTCGCCACAAACGATGCCCTGTTCGCGTCCATGCCTGAGGACATGGACCTGAACTGCGGCGATGTTCTGAGCGAGAGTGTTCCTCTGACTGACAAGGGGCAACAGATCCTCGAACTCCTCATCGCTATTGCCTCAGGGGAACAATCGAAATCTGAAGCGCTGGGCCTTGGCGACAATGAATTCGTGCCGTGGCAGGTCGGTGCGGTGATGTGAGGCAACCCTGCGGCGGAGCGATGGCATCGGATCAGGTGCGCGGCAGCCCAAGCGCATTCAGCAGGGTCATCATGCCGCGCACCGCCGCCTCCGGCGCAGCATCGACCAGACTTTCGTAGCCAAGGGTTGCAGCATAGAGGATGGCGGCGGCGTCCGGCTGCATGAGGCCGCAGTCTCTGCACAGGGCCTCTAGATATGCGAGCCGCCGGGCATCCATGCGTAAAACGGCTTCTGACACATTGCCGTCTTCGCGACCCCAAGCCCGAAGAGCTGGTTCCCCGGCGGCCCCGCCATACGCCGGGTCACGAAAGCTGACCGCCAGCGCACACAGGTGCCGCAACCTTTGTCGCGGATCGGGCAAAGCGTTCAGCTCGCCGACGATATCGTCAAATGCGCGCTCTTCCCAATGACGCAGCATCTGCATCTTGAAGTCAGCGATATCGGCAAAGTGCCAATAGAAGGACCCTTTTGTTGTCCCGATATCCCGCGCCAGCGCTTCCGCCTTGAGGGCAGAAGGGCCCTTGCGGGCCAAGGCCCGGAAGCCCGCCTGGATCCAGGCTTCGGGCGTCAGCCGACCGGATTGACCAGTCGGTTGTTCAGGGGGGCGCTGCGTCGTCATGACGCGACCATACGGCGGCGTATTGACATCGGCAAGATCAAAGCGCAAACCATACGCATCCGTATGGAATGGAGAGCCGCATGTCGCCATCATATTCTCACACCGCCCGTCCGTCCGCCCCGACGATGGGCGCCGCCGTCCTCATGGCCGCCACCGTTGTCCTCCATGTTGTCGGCGGTGGGCCGGAGGTGCATGATCCGCTGCTGGCGGCGACAGTCGACCCGAAGCTCAATGCTTTCGTTTCGGTGCTGTGGCACGCAGTGACGGTGGTGCTGGTCGCGCTCGCCGCCGGGCTTGCCGTTCTGGCTTGCCGCTGCGACACGGCGCTGGAGGCGGTTCTGTCTGGACTTCAGCTTGGCTTTGCTGCGCTGTTCATCGGCTATGGGCTCATGCGCCTTGGCAATCTGACGGACATGCCGCAATGGGTCATCTTTCTGAGCATCCCCGTGCTGACCCGCGTCGGACAGATGCGCCGCCGTGGCCGGGCCGCAACGGCCGGGACCGCCTGAAACCAGATCCCTGATCGCGGCAGCTTGGCCACCAGATTGCCCGCCGTTAACGGAACCAGCTCCGGAACCGGGTAGGTGTAGTCCCGGCCAGACGCCGGAAATCGCGAGAGAAGTGGTAGGGGTCGGCATAGCCGCAGGCGGCGGCCACGTCCGCCACGGACAGTGTGCTGTCCGTCAGGGTGCGCTTGGCCGCCGTGATACGCTCATGGCGCAGAAAATCCATCGGCGACGTGCCTGTGGCCGCGCGAAAGGCACGAAACAATTGCGACGGGCTGAGGCCGCTGTAGCCTGCCAGGTCTTCGACCCGCCACGGATGGACAAGGTTGGCGCGCATCTGCTCCGTCAGCGCGGCGATGCGCCGGTCGTTTGGTCCTTGCGCCTGCACAGGCCGCCCCGCCGCCAGCCGCGCGACGATGAGCGCAACCTCCGCATTTGCCAGCACGTCCGTGGCAGGTCCGCCCTCTCTGGCCAGTCTGAGAACACTCGCAAAGGCCGCCTCCATGTGCGTTCCAGGCTCGGGAGCGAACAGCGGCAGCCGGCTCACTTCCAGCAGCCCGTACAGGGCATCGAGCCCGGTTCCGCGCAGTCCCATCCAGAGATAGCGCCAGGGGGCCTCACCAGTTGCGCCATGGGCGTAGGGGCGAGCAGTGTCAAGCCAGAGCACCTGACCTGGCTCGACCACATGCACCGCGCCGCCGATCTCGACACGGCCCTTGCCCGCAAGCGCATAGAGCAGCACGTGGTCGTGGTAGCGCTTGCGCACGGGCTCTTGCCCCGGGTGCGCGGCACCAAGCCCGGCGACCTGCAACGCATAAGGCAGGGCACCGGCCAGTCTGCCCGGCGTATGGAAGACGATTTCCTCGTTGGTCTGTTCCGGCGGCGTGTTCACCATGGCCGCCACAATGTGAGAAGATGCGAGTTTTGTCCAGTTTATGCGAGAGGTCTGCATTTTCCCTGATGGAAGTGGACGCTATCTTTCGTCAATCGAGGGAGAGTTCGATCATGCCGCATCTCACCGCACCCGCCGACGCATCGGGCGAGGGGCTCAACTTCGCACCGCTGGATCCGGCCTTTGCCGCCGATCCTTATGCTGCCTATGCCCGTCTGCGCGCGCGGGATGGCCTGACCTATTTCGCGGATTTCGACATCCATCTGGCGTCGCGCTTCGCGGATGTCTCTGCCCTTGTCATGGACAAGACGATGGTGCGTTCCCTCGAAGGGCTGGTGTCGCCGGAGGAGATCGCGGCGCAGCAGCGTGCGGCCAACTGGCATGACATGCCGCATCACTCGCGCTTCGTGCAGTTCAGCCTGCTCGACAGCGACGGCGAGGTGCATGACCGGCTGCGCAAGGCGGTCTTCCGGCTGTTCACGCCGGCGATGGTGGCCAAGCTCCGCGATGACATTCAGGCCTATGTGACGCGCCTCCTCGACCGGTTGCTCGAGCAGCGCGATATCGATTTCGTCGAGGACCTGGCCGCCGAAGTGCCCGGCCACATCATCGGCCGCCTCCTGGGCGTGCCGGATGAGGATTGCCCGAAGCTGCGCATCTGGTCGGAGAACATCGTCCAGTTCTTTGACATCGACCGCTCGGATGCGCGCAAGCAAATCGCCGAAACCGCGACGACGGAGTTCTATGAGTATCTGATCGCACTGAAGGCAGAGCGGCTGAAGGCCCCGCGCGCCGATCTCATCTCCGAGCTGATCAGGGCCGAGGCCGCGGGCCAGTTCAGCGAGGACGAATTCATCTCCACCTGCATGCTGATCCTGATGGCCGGCCACGGCTCCACGATCGACGTACTGGGATCTGGCATGCATTGCCTCCTGAAGTTCCCGGATGAGGCGGAGCGGCTGAAGGCCGAGCCGGCCCTGCTGCCGACGGCGGTGCAGGAGATGTTCCGCTACGAGTCGCCGCTGCCGTTCTTCCACCGCTATGCCACCGAGGATGTGACCATCGCCGGCACGCCCTATCCGCGCGGCACCAAATTCGGCCTGCTCTATGGCGCTGCCAACCGCGATCTGGCCGCCTTCGAGGCGGCGGATCGCTTTGACGTGGGGCGCAAGCCGAACCGGCACCTGGCCTTCGGCGGCGGGGCGCATTTCTGCCTCGGCAACCATCTCGCCCGCCTCGACATGGAGATCATCTTCGGCTCGCTGCTGGCGCGCACCCGCGCGATCGAGCTGGCCGATCCGGCCGTCACCTACAAGCGCGGCCTGTCGGTGCGCGGGCCGAAGCGGCTCGACCTGCGGCTGACGCCGGCGTGAAACCTGCCGACAAGGCAAGTTCCTGATCGGGACAAGAGAGGAAACAAGGGCGGCGGCCTCCCCTGCGGCCCGGGGCATCACCCCACCTGATAGCCTCTACCTCTTTTGCCCCATTGCGCGCGGCAGGTGATCCCCGGACCGCCTGCCGCGTACAGCTTCCAAAGCAAACAGACATCAGACCCCGGAAAACGGAGCCAGAGACCCATGCCCCGCATCACCTTCATTTCTGCCGACGGCGCGCGGCAGGACGTTGAGGCCACGGAAGGCCAGACGCTGATGGCCGCCGCCGTGGCCCATGGCATCGAAGAAATCGCGGCTGAGTGTGGCGGGGCCTGTGCTTGCGGCACCTGCCACTGCTACATCGAGGCCAGCCAGCTCGCCCTGCTGCCGCCGGCTGATGAAGCGGAAACGGCGATGATCGAATGTGTGATCGACCCGCGTCCTGAAAGCCGTCTGTCCTGCCAGGTGAAGCTCACTGCGGCGCAGGACGGACTTGTGGTGCATTTGCCTGCCAGCCAGCATTGACCGTCAAGGCAGCGGAATCGGTCGCACCAAGGAATTCGTTGAAGCCTGAGCCGCGACGATCGGTCCAGGCAGCGGAACCGTGGCAGCGACCGGCGGCACGACCGAGGTCGGCAGTGCTACCGGGGCCACCTTCGCTGGAAGCGGAACGGTGACGGGCACCGGAGATGCCGTGGCCACAACCGGAACCTCTACTTGCACCGGAGATGGGGATCGTTGCGCTTTTGGCGCGGTTGAGGCTGGCCGCATCGGCCGGGCCGGCGATATGGCTGTGTCCGGTTGGTTTGGCGCAGCGAGCAAGGTGTCGACGCTGGCAAGTGCTGGTGACAGGCTCATGCCCGGCGCTTGCAGGCTCGACAGAAGGTTGGCGGACGAGATGCCCGGGACGGCGAGCTGCAGCCGCTGCATCAGGTCCACGGCAACCGTTTCTGTGAGGCCTGACCGGCACAGCCGAACACGAATCTCGGCCAACCCGTCCTTGCGCGGCTGGAAGAGTGAAGCTTCGCCCGAGCTGCGCTGGAGATCCTGCCACAGGTAGTTGCATCCGGAATTGTCACTGGCGATGCCGAAGGGTCCATAGGCGTTGACCGGTAAGCGCGTGGACAGGCGCAATGTGCGGCCCGGAAAGGCTGCTGCCATTTCCTGCTGCAGCGTTGCGGCCGAGGGCGCGGGCTGCGCTTTCCCAGGCACAAGCCGGATTTCGATGGCATTCTCGCCAAGCGTGCCGGCGTCACCGGCCAGGGTGATGCGTTGCCGTTCGATGCCGCCGGAGCGGCTCTGCGTCACTGCGATGACCTGACCGGCGGCCTCTGGCAGGCGCGCCAGAGCCATTGCGGTTCCGACATCGCGCGGCGCGGCGTCGGTTAACGCAGACAGGGCCGCGTCATGATAGGCCGTCACAGTTGAAGGCACCTGCGCGCAACCAGCGGCGCCAAGCATGGCAAGTGACAGCGCGAAACAGAGGGAGTGTGCGGTCTTCGTCATCATTCGCTGTCCACGATCAGGATCGGGTCGAGTTCCTGCAGGCCTGCGCGCGTCTCCCTGGACGAGAGCTGCCGGTCGAGCAGGGTGAACACTTGCCTTGCGGCCGTCTTTTGCCCCGTGTGGATCAGGGCCCAGCCACGCAACAGCATCAGGTCACGCGGCTCGGGCACCAGCAGCCGGCGCCGGTCGAGTGCCGCCAGTGTGCTGGGGTAATTGCCAGCATCAAACGCGCTTGCTGCGGCCTGGGCCAGGGCGGCGCTGGCGATCTCCTGCCGGCGCTCCTGCGGCTGGGCCACGCTTTGCGCGGCCTCCACCGCATCGAACGAGCGACCGACCCGCAGCATAGCCAGCGACTTGCCATAGGCCGCATCACGCGACACCCTGCCAGGGCCGGACATCGCCGCATTAAAGGCCAGCGCCGCTTCTTCAGGACGGTTCAGATCCATCAGGCACCAGCCGCGCATCAGGGCTGCCTCGGCACCCGCTGCGGTCTCGACGAGCCGCAGGCAGGCCGCAGGATTTCGGGCCTTGCGGGCTTTTTCCGCGCGGGCAAGGATACCGGAGCCACCTGAACTGGCAGATCTGGCCTGTCCTGGTCCGGTCAGCGACAGGCTCGCTAGATGCGGATAGCGCGGCACATAGCCGGTCAGGAGAGCCTGCGCCGCCTTGACGTCGCCAAGGCCAAGCGTGGCCAGGACATGCCCTTCCGCCGCCTTGTCGTCACCGCCCCAGTGGAGGGCCGTCTCGAACCAGGCGGCTGCGGCCTGATGCTGTTTCAGCGAAAAGGCATACCAGGCCAGCGCCGAGGCACCGGCGACGGACTGGCGGTTTCGCACGGCCTCGGCAAAGTCTTCCAGGCGACCGGTGTCAGCGGGGCGGGGGTGGGGCGAAGCCAGGTCCTCCGCCACCAGTCCGATGAACAGCTCTTCCAGGGCTGGCAGGGCCAGCCGGTTGCTGCGGGCAATCTGTTCAGCTTCCGCGCCGCGCCCAAGCCCGGCCAGCGACAGCGCCCGGCCAAGGGCCACGTCGGCGGCGGCAGGTCCGCTAACTGCTGCTTGTGCCCGCTCGAACAGCGTCAGCGCTTCCTGATGGCGCCCGGCGCGGCGGGCAAGCCAGCCAAGCAGGCGTGTGTTGGTCATGTCCGGGCCAGTGTCCGCGGCACGTTCTAGGACAGCCACCTGCCGCTCCGGCGGCGCCACATCCTGGCGAAGCTCAAGATAGTCCGAGGCCCAACGCCGGGCGAGATCGATTTCGACATCTTCCAGCCGCAACCCCGGTGCACCCCCTGACGCCTGCATCCCTTCCAGCAGCCGAACCGCCTCGCTCAGCGGCAGACTTGCAACCGCTTTTTGCACGCTGGCACGCTTGTGGTCGGCACTGACGTCGCCGGCCCGCAGGGGCAACTGGTACAGATCAAAGGCTTCAGCTGTCGCACCGGAGGCCGCATAGGCCTCCGCCACCCGCCAGAGCACGTCGAGGTCCGCGACGCTGAGCAGCATGGGATCGGTCTCGACGGCGGCGATGACATCGGCCGACCGCCGGGCGTCCGAGGCCTGGATCAGGCGCAGGCGGGTTTCCTTGCGGGCCATTTTTTCGATCAGTTCCGCCGGCGGTTGCCACCCGGCGTCGCCGGCTTGCCGGCGGGCGATTTCGGCCCGCAGCATGTCCAGCTGGTCCTGCGCGAACAGGTCCCACAGGTCCTGATGCGGGTTGGCCCGGTTTGCGCCGGTGTAAAGGTCGGTTGGTGCACTCCAGCCCGGATGCAGGGTGCGCAGCCGGCGGATTTCCGCCTCGACCCGTTCCCGGTTGTTCTGTGCCGCATAATAGCGCAGCGCGCTCTCGTCGACTGTCGGCAGGGCGTTGGCTGCGAGCGTTGGATCGGGCAGGGTTTCCGGCGCGCTCGCAAGGCTCTGGGCGCGAGGCGATGTGTTCATTCCGACCGAAACCTGCAGCAGGACTGCAGCGCCCACGAGAAAACGGGATCTCACCAGCATTCGGGATACCTCTGCTTGACGGCAATGAGGGCGAGGGCTCTCAAGGTGGCGGGGTAATAGGGTTCGTCCGACGGCAGCAGCACATCTTTCGGCATCGGTGTGCCGTCCATGGCGCAGCTGACGAGATCGGCGATGGCGCGGTAGCCGCGATCCGCCAGCGGGTCGCCGACCTGTCCGGTGACGAGATCGACAACTTCGGGTGTGCGCTGGCTCCAGGCGGCGGCGAAGGGGGCCAGCTGCTGGCGCTCGCTCGGGCCTGCCCAGGCGAGATACAGCGGAATGCGCACGGCGTTATAGCCGAACAGGGGCGGGAATCCGTCGGCCGGACGCGGGGTGCCCCTTCCCAGAGCGACCCATTCAGCAGGCAGGTCCTGGCGCCCGAACCGGCTGTTTGCCAAGAGGGCCAGCCCGCTTTCGCGCAGGCCAGACCAGTCGACGGACTGATCTGGTCCACCATCCAGCGCTGCAAGTACGGGAAACGCCGGAAAAACCCAGTAGGACGGATTGACCACGGGCCCGTCTGGCCGCTCGTCTGCGGAAAAACCGCTCGCGCCTGGCAACAGCATCGGGCGGCCCGAACTGTCCTGGAACGCGAGGCGGCGCAGGGCGCCCGCGCGGGCAATGGCCTCGGACCTCAGGGCCGTGTCGTTCCAGTGTCGTCCCGCTTCGGCCAGAGCCCAGGCAATCAGCAGATCGCCATCGGTGGCATTGTTCGTATCGCGCACATGGGGCGCGCGCGGCTCCCAGCGCCAGGCCGCCAGTCCATCGTCGCGCACGTCGAGATTGGCGATGGTCCAGCTCCGGATCAGGTCGAAGGCCGGCCGGTCATCAGCTGCGACAGCCAGCAGCAGGCCATAGCCCTGGCTTTCGGAATGGCTGATGCCGCCATTGGCCGTATCGATCACCCGGCCCTGCGGTGAAATGAAACGGCGCTTGTAGTCGGCCCAGAGGTCCGGAGCATCAAGGCTGCCGGGCAACGGGCGAGGCAGGATCTTCAAGGTGGCGGCGACGGCTGTCATGCCTGGCTTCGTCTGGTGCGGGTTTGCCGTGTCCATTGCGGCGATCTCAACCTTGTCTTCCGGCCCGTTGCCGAGCCACCATGCGGCAATGGCTGCACCAGCAAGGGCGGCAGCCGCAAACCCAAGAAGCATCTTGCGCATCAGGTCGTCCCCTTGCCGTCGTGGCGCACGGCGCGGCCGGTCGTCACGGCCAGAAGGAGCGCTGCGAGCAGCAACAAGCCGGCATAGATCAGCGGATTGCCCGACAGCCAGCCGGCAGCCACCAGCCGCCAGTTGGCGAGGGATCCGGGCTGAGTGACGACGTGAAAATGCGGCGCGCTGTCCTCGGCTTCGATGAGGCCGCTCTGCATGTCGTACCGGGCCTCCTGGCCCACCAGCTGACGCCAGTTCTGCGGCGCCACGATATCCTCGACCGCTATGGCCAGTGCTGTCGTGCTCGGCGCTGTCACAATGGTCCAGAAGCTGTCGCTGCCGGTCTGAGGGTATCCTTGCGCAAGGACAAGGGTTGTTCCCGGCGCCAGGTGCCTGTGCGGGATGGGCGGGGCGAAGAACAGGCCGGACACGGCGTTCTCCATCTTTGACAGCGTGTTGCGCAAAGGGTCACGGCCCTGCTGCTGTTCTTCCCACCGCCGCATCACCTCGGTCCCTGACGGTCCCTGGGGCAGGGAAAACCCTTCAGGGCCAGCAGCGGGGCTAGGTCCGGGCGCTCCCGGCATGATTTGAAGTAAGGGGTCCTGCGGTGATCGGATCGAGCCGGTCATCACGGGTTCATTGCGGCTGATCGATTGCAGCGACACCACCCGTCGCTGCAGCGGATTGGTGGCATTGACCATCTGTGGCGCGGCACCATCGATGTTCTGGCCGGTCCAGGCGGCGCGCAACCGCTCGGCATCAAGCCCGGATGCGGCAAGCGCCGCCGGCGACAGGTCCCCGAATGCACCGATCAGGATCGCTGCCTCTTCGGCAACAGATGGACGGCCGACTTTCACCGTGGTCCTTGCCGAACCGTCCATGTCGATGCCCAGACGCACGGCAAACGTGGCGGCAGCGGACAGCATGTCCGGCGTTGCAAAGGGGACATAGATCGGAACATTGCCTTTCGCTTGCCGCGCCAGTCCGCCGCCAAGGCTGGCGTTGAGCGAGGGCAGGCCGAGCAGGCGCGGATAGGATGGAATGTCGATCCGTGTTTCCTCGACCAGTAGGAAACGTGGCGGATCCTGCAGCGCGGCGAGCGTGTCACAGTGCCGGTCTGCCTGCGTATCAGTCTGCGTGGTCATTTCCACCGTGTTGAGCCCGGGCCGGAAGGCCTTCAGGGACAGCCGCAGCACCTTGTCCGAGAACACGTCCCCCTTTGGGTCGGCCAACGGCAACCCGGCCGCTACCTTGCCATTTACCCGCACGACGATCTGGCTTGTCTGCTCAAGATTGGCCGCATAGCCACCGGCCAGGGACAGGCTGATGCTGCCAGTCTCCGCAGGGAAAAAATCGTCCGGCAGCCGCAGGTCGAAGCGGGTGCGCTGCAGGCGTCCGTTGAATTCGCTGGTGCGGGCGCCGAGATCGGCAAGCGTCAACGTGGTGCCTGGCTCAACCGCAGTTGCACGCAGCCGTCGCAGGGCCGCAAGTCCGTCCGGCGTTCCGGTCCTTGCGGCAACCGACAGATCACCGCTGCCGATCCGCTGCGCAAGGTTGTCGAGTCCCGCCGCATCCAGTTCCGCTGCAACGAGAGTGACACCGCCCCCGTTCTCCACCAGGGTCAGGTTGCCGGGTTGCGGCATGGCCGGACTGCCGAGGGCACGCAACTCGTCCGGCGTTCCCATGATCACGGTCAGGCCGTCGCTGTGATGCGCACTGCCGGTCACTTCGACGATCGGGTGCGTGATGCCGGTCTCCCGGGCGATCCGGATCAGGACGGCAACCGAGCGCGACAGGGCCTTCATGTCGCTGGCATCTGCCAGCACGATCCGCAGGCGGATTGCGCCGCGACCGTCCGGGGCGAGGGCGGCCAGATCTGGCAGGCTTTCAAGTCCGAGCGCGCTGTCGGGAAACCTCAGGCCGGTTCGTGCGGGATCGATGTCGCTCCACAGTTCGTAAGTCGCCGCCGCATCACAGGCAACTCGGTGCCGCTGGCTGACGGAGAGCCGCACTGCGTTCAGCCCGGGCTGAAGCACGCCCGACGGTAGTTCGAACAGCATCTTTTGTGGCTGTCCGAAAGCGTGGATCGGCCGTTCGGCCAGCGTCTGGCCATTGACCACAAGGCGCAGGCTGGAGCCTTCCGGCATCACCGAAACCGCCGATGTCAGCGCCAGTTCAAACACGGCAGCCTGTCCGGCTTGTTTGCGCGTCAGATACACCGGCCATTCGCGATGATCACTCTCACCGGCCAGCCGCAAGCCGGATGCCAGGGCCGGCAAGGGTCGCAAGGTCCGGTCAGGTGCCGGGGCTGTAGCTGCCATCGCCTCAGCCAGCGCGTGATCTGAAGGCAATGGCAAGGCTGTGCCGGCGAGCAGCAGCAGCAGGAGAAGGCTGCCGGGGACGGGGAGGGTTTTCAGGGAGGTCAACATGTTATCCCTCCACCGTCTTGAAAGCGGCCACCTTGCCCCCGCCGTCCTGGGCGCGGGGCGGGTGCGTCGGTGGCTCCGCGGCGGCAGGTTCCGGGCGGTTGAGGGCCAGCCATCCGAACTGCAGCCCGCGGATCGTCTGACCCAGCGACATGCGCAGGAACATCAAGGTGCCGCGCAGCACGCCCTTGCCCGCACGGCGCAGGTTCCAGAAATCAGACAAGGGCTTGCCCTGGCCATACATCAGCTCGGCAATGATCGTGTAGTGATGCGGCGCGGGCTTCAGATACTGCAGGCCAACCGCGAGGCTGTCCGGTTCGGCAATGGTGCGGCGGACGGCGACGGGGATGCCACCTGTCACGTTCTGTCCATCCAGCGTTTCCACATGCAGGCGGCCGACCAGCAGGCCCTCGCCGGCAGGAAGGTCAATCCCCGGCGTCAGCAGCTTGACCCTGGCGCCGGTCGTTGACGCGTCCTGGATATGCACCGCCAGACTGCCACCGGGAAGATCCAGCCGTCCGGTCCGGTTGACTGTGAGGCGCTGGTTGCGCCGCCGTTCAGACCGTTCAGAGACAACACCCAGCGAGACGGCCGCAAGGGCGAGATTGATGGCGTTCCAGATGCAGACCACGACCAGGAGGTCATTGTCGAGGGTCTGCGTTGCATAGCGCCAGCCCGCATAGGCCATGGCGACCACCAGCACTGCGAAACTGACGAAATAAGGCGTGGCGAGCGAGGACAGGAAGTCCCGGTTGGTGGTCACGCCCTTTTCCGTCACGTTGAAGCTTGGCTTCTTCGGATTGAGCAATACCGACAACATGGCAGGCGCCAGATAGAAGGACTGGATGTATTCGTAGAGCTCCGACACCCAGGGCCAGCGGACACGTCCGTACAGATAGTTTTGCAGGATCATGTTGGCGATCAGGTAGGTCACCGCATAGGCGACGAACTCCTGGCCATTGGCGATGAAGATTTTCAGATCGAAGAAGATGAACAGGAGCGGTGCCACCAAAAAGGTCAGGCGCGGGAAGGGGAAGGCCCAGAACAGCGCCGAGGACAGGTAGCAGAGGCGTTGCGGCAGGCTGAGCCCACGCTTCAGCAGCGGGTTCTTCAGCAGCAGGATCTGCATCATGCCCCGGCACCAGCGCGAGCGCTGGCCAATGAACGAGGCGAAGGTCTCCGGTTGCAGGCCGGCGATCATCGGCCGGTCGACATAGCGGCTGTTCCAGCCGCGCGAATGCAGCTCCAGGGCGGTCTCGCAATCCTCGGTGATCGAAACTCCGGAAAAGCCGCCTGCTTCCACCAGTGCCGCCCGGCGCAGGACCGCGGCAGAGCCACAGAAGAACGCAGCATTCCAGCGGTCCAGACCGCGCTGGATGACGGAATAGAACATTTCGTTCTCGGATGGCATCCGCAGCCAGGTCGAGAGGTTCTTCTCGACGGGATCCGGGTTGAGGAAGAAATGCGGCGTCTGGACCAGAAACAGGCGCGGGTCTTCCCGGAAATGGCCAACGGTCTCGCGCAGGAACTCCTGCACCGGGGCGTGATCGGCATCGAACACGACCACCAGTTCCCCTGTCGAATGGGCGAGGCCGTTGTTGAGGTTGCCGGCCTTCGCCGAGAGGTTCTTCTGCCGTGTCAGGTAGCTTGCACCAAGCTCCACGCACAGGGACATCAACTCGGCCCGCCGCCGACGGGCCGCCGCCGCCTCAATGACATTCTCCTGGGTGCATTTCTGGTCCGTACCGCCGTCATCCAGCAGATAGACTTTCAGCTTGTCGGCCGGATAGTCGAGCGCCCGCGCTGCTGCCAGCGTTGCTGACAAAAGATGGACATCCTCGTTGTAGGTCGGAATGAAAACGTCGACGCTGGGCAACTCGTCATCGGAAAGGCGCCGCGCCGGTGCCCGCTCCAGTGGATTGGCCACGACGAACAGGCTGATGAACAACATGCCGATGCAGAACAGCTCGGCAGAGAACAGGATCATGCCCGGGATGAAATCCGCCATGTCGCCCATCGATGGCAGGGTGCTGGTGGCCCGCCAATACAGGTAGCGCAACACCAGCAGCGTGCCGATCGACATCATCATCATGCGCTGGTTCGCACCGCGCCAGACCCGCCAGACAAACAACAGCGCTGCAATCAGCACCAGGCCAAGCACCAGTTGGGACTGGGTTCCGAGCGGCAGCGTGACCAGAAAAGCGACCAGTCCTGCGGACAGGAGCCAGGGGATCAAACGTTTGAACAAATCCATGATGCGGAACTCTCGCAATGCCGCCCGAAAGGCTTGAGCGTTAACGCAGACTTGCCGCAAAACGTAAAAATGAATCCAATAAACGAGGTTACTGATGTGTTAAAAATAAAAGAACTCTAGGATAATTTCACCTAGGCAGAAATTTTATATGTAGTATTTAAGATTTAATCCTGATGTATTATTGAATTTTTGAGTTTGTCATGGTTTAAAATTTCTTAAGCACATGGCAATGATGCGATGCAAAAAAGTTAAGACTGCCGTATGGTGAGTTTTTTGAAGCATAGGCAATAGTGCCAAGCCAAACCTTCGGCAGGAACGGTGGCGCCCGCCGGTCGTGCAGGCAACTTGAGGCGCGGCCCTTCGCAGGAATGCTTAGGTGGGCAAGTTCCGCAGACTGCCGCGTCGCCAGCGCTGGATTTGCGGGAGGCGTTTGCACGCAGATATTTCGGCGACAGCCGCAGACCATGCACGTTGTACTTGAGACGGGGAACCGCCGCTGCTTGGCTTGTTGCGCAATAGCCTGCGCAATTTGCGAAGGGCCAGCCGGTTTTATCGGGAAATTGAAGCGGGCACAGGGTCGGTTCTGGCAAGACCTTGCGAAGCTGGCAGCAACTGGGAGCCCTGACGCCTGGCGGTCAGTCTTTGCCTGTTCAGCTGGCCAGACGCTCGGCAATGACATGGTATCGGCTGCCATGACTTGAGCTTGTCAGGACGGATCGATGCACGAAAACGAGTTCACGCACTGTAAAGTTTCCGTCCAGTAATCGGTTGATCTTCGCCTCGTCGAAGTAACTTTGAACCGTGCCACGCTCATGTGCCTTGTCCACGACCAGTTCGCCGGCAAAACCCGGTTCGCAGTCGCTGTCATCGCCGCTGATCAGGTCCAGGTAAAACAGGCCGCCGGGCCGGATCACCCGGGCGAGATCGGAAATGCAGGCCAGTGCGATGTCGAAAGGCATCGAATCAAGAACGCCATGCGCCAAGGCAACATCGAAGGAGGCGGCAGGATAAGGCAGTTCCCGTCCGTCTCCGGCGGTCAGGCGTCCTGCCGCGTCGCGATAGCCGGCCTCGACCAGCCAGCGCCGGCCAACCGCAACAGCCTCCGCCGAAAGGTCAATGCCGACACCATCAAGCGTCAGGTCAAGCAGGAAGCGCACATGACGCCCTATCCCGCAGCCGAAATCGAGGACGCGGCTTGAGGAATTGAAGCCCTGACGAAAGCTCACCTCGGAAACACCGGTCCGCTTGGCAATATGGCGGGCAAAGAAGCGCACCACTTCCTCATTTGGATAGAACAGGAAGTTGTCGCCACGGCGGTAGGCGTCGTCCCATTCCAGTTGCTTGGCATCATCGGTCAATCGCTCACACCACAAATTCGTGTTGCAGCCTCAGGCAGGCGTCGCAGTTCAGCGACTGGCGGCGCACCCGATCATTCACATAGACATTGGAGAAATGGTACCAGAAGTCGGAATGATAGACATTCGGCTGGCGCTTGACCCGGCACTGGAAGCCGATGGACAGATCTTCCCAGGGGAGCCCGAGACGGATCACGCGGATAAACTCGGCGCGGCGGATCCGGATCGACAGATACGTGTCCAGTTGTTCCAGCAGGGCCTCAAAGCCGCGCCGGTCGAGTGTCTTGGCTTGCTCCGGACCGTCTGGCCCGAAACGGCAGTAATACGCCTCGTCTCCGGTCTCGAAGGCATCGTCCGTGAGCCGGATGCACAGGTTCAGGGCGCGCCGGAAGTCCGATTCCATGAAATAGGTTTCGACCTCGTCCGGGCTGAGGTCGCTGTAGTCGGCCGCAGCCGCCAGCAGATACGCGTCAACATCGGACGGCGGCATCACGGCAACGCCCAGCTGCCCCTGCTCGGCAAGCTTGTTGCCCGTGAACAGGAACCTGTTGCGGCGTGTCACATCGAGCAGCACCACGCCGTGGTCGCTGCAGGGCCCCGTATAGCTGGCAACGGAATTCTTCCTGTTGTTGGTCCGGATATAGTCATCCCGCGGTGCCGCTTCGCTGAAGAAGCCGGCATAGGGCAGGAACGCCTGAGGGCGCAGGCGTGACAGGATCTGCGTGTTGCTGTAGCGGGCCACATTGCGATTGCGCGTCACGATGCCCTGCTTTTCCTCATCGCTGTAGTTGTCGAAACACAACGGGAAACCACTGGCGCCGCTGGCAAAGGACGACGCATAGAGCGTGACCGCCTCCGGAAACCGGTGAAAATCGATGAAGTTGGCATCGACGGCGAGCAGGGCGGAAAAGCCGCCAATCTCGAGCAACAGGCCGCTGTCATCCCGGAAATCACCGCTTTTGAGGATCGATATCGCCACTTCATTCACGTCGTCGACGAGGCGGGTATCGAAGCCTTCGGTGCGGATATCGGCAAAGCCGAGATCGCGCAGATAGCGTTCCGTTGACCCTGAGCTGAACGCAGGTGTCAGGATCGGCATGTCCCGCCGGACCTGTTCCAGCGTCTCCCGGTGCAGGTGATCCGGGTGGTTGTGCGAGATGAACAGGAAGTCGCAGGCATTGATCCGGTCCAGTGCATCGACAGGGGAGGGCAGGCTCAGCCACCATCCGTTGCAAAAGGCCGGACCGAGGAGCCACGGGTCGGTGGCAAAACAGATCCCCGGCGCGCGGAACAAGAGGCAGGCGTGGTTGAGAAACTCGACCTCGACCGGAATGGAGCGCGTAAATCCCTTCAACTGCCGGGACGGTTTGCGCAGCTCGAACCGAAGGGGCGCTTGCGGGTCCTCAACTCTGGTGGCGAGCACCGGAGTTTTGGCACAGTCGACATTCAGGTAGCGGCCGCTCGCCGGATCCAGGCTCCAGCCGTGCATCGGGCAGGAAATGCGGTTGTTGTTGAAGAT
This sequence comes from Pannonibacter sp., assembly GCF_051860505.1. Lineage (NCBI taxonomy): Bacteria > Pseudomonadati > Pseudomonadota > Alphaproteobacteria > Hyphomicrobiales > Stappiaceae > Pannonibacter > Pannonibacter sp. The sequence goes on from NZ_JBHYDX010000012.1 coordinate 45,075, forward strand.
CAGCCGACCGCCGTTGTGATCGCAGATCCGGTCATAAATCCGGACTTCATGTCCGCTCCGCCAGACAAACCAGTCCTCGTGATTTGTCAGGCCTTCGCCGAGTTCGCCCGGAACCAGCTCATGTTCGGTGACATGGTCACGGAAGTCAGCAGGTTCCCGGCGGAAGGCGGCAAAGGGATGGCTGGCGGACATGGTTCAGAAGCCCAATTGGAAGGGGGTGAACAAATTCGGCAGCTGAGTTCTCCGCCTCGCTTGCGAGGCTGGGTGCTGAACTTGCGGACCCGGCAAAACCGACGCAGCTTCAGTATGGGCCCTGCGGGTGTTGCCGTTCAAGTGAGCAGCAGTTCCTATGCGGCCAGATCGTGCCGGCCCCGGCGAATTTTTACTATAGTTTGCAGGCTGAAGCCTCGGTTGCTGTGCCGTTCAAACGGCCTGTTGCGGTGGCATGCACTGCAGGTGATGTCTTTGCGTCACTGCAAACGAGTCAAGTCTCGAGCTGGAAGGACAATGGTGCCGGTTCGTCCGGTCCGAAGGGGAGAAACTGCGATGGAAATCGATGAAGACAAGGTCGACGCGGCTGTTCTTGGTCTGTTGTTCTTGACCTTGCACGATGGCAACCGCGCCTGGAAGAGCTTCGACTGGGACACATTGAGCCGCTTGCATCGGCAAGGGTTCATCGCCAACCCGGTCAACACCGCAAAGTCCGTCACACTCACCCCGGAAGGCATCCGCCGTTCCGAGGAGCTGTTCATGCAGATGTTTGGGAAAGCGGAAAAGAAATAATGGCGGAGAGGGTGGGATTCGAACCCACGGTACGGTTGCCCGCACAACGGTTTTCGAGACCGTCCCATTCAACCACTCTGGCACCTCTCCGCGGCACTCAAGATGAATGGGTCTCAAGTGGCGCGGAACATAGACAAGGGTTTTCAGGCTCGCAAGAGGCAAATTCGGAATTTTGCGGGATAAGGTTCTGGGTCGGCCCGAACGGTGGATAATCGGCGTACATCAGAGGCTTGCCGGTCTCACGCAGCCTTGGGTGCTCTGTCTTGGAGTGGCTTGGACGCTCGGGCCTGCCGGGTGAAGATGCTGTGGGCCGTGATCGGTATGGTTGTCCGAGGCGGCCGTGGTCGGCCTCGGCTGCGCCGCCCTGATAGCCTCTCTGGTTGCGTGGCCAGTTGTCTGGACAGTCGTCTGGTAATCGCGGTGCGCTGCCTGCCTTGAGGCCAAATACCTTTGGCGGCGAAGGCAAAAGCGCGTTGACTTCGGCGGCTTCTCAGGGGTATACAGCAACCGCTCGATGGACTGGGACACGTGTGCCCGGGCGATCGGCTGTTCGAAACTCTGGCCTTTGAGGCTTCTGCCGCTGGATCGGCAGCGCCTGAAAGCTCCCGAAAATCAGGTCCCGGACGCGTCGCGCTGCGGCGCCGATGGATATCTGACTGCCGGACCAGGGTGTCGGATACGTCATCAGAACGAAAAAAAGGACGTGCGAGACATGTTCGCAGTGATCAAGACTGGCGGTAAGCAGTACACCGTCGCCCAGGATGACCTTCTGAAGGTCGAAAAGCTCGACGCCGAAGCCGGCTCCACCGTGACCTTTGAAGAGGTCCTGATGCTCGGCAATGGCGAGGAAACCACCGTTGGCGCGCCCTTCGTGGCCGGCGCCACCGTGACTGCGGAAGTGGTCGACCAGGCCCGCAACCGCAAGATCATCATTTTCAAGAAGCGCCGCCGCCAGAACTCGCGTCGCCGCAACGGTCATCGTCAGGCCTACACCCTCGTGAAGGTGACTGGCATCGTGACCGGCGACGCAAAGCCGGCGAAGAAGGCGAAGAAGGCAAAGGCCGAGGAAGCTGCTGGCGAGTAATCGCCGCCACTTCGGTTCCAACTGAACAGAGAAGACGAGGAGTTTCGTCATGGCACACAAAAAAGCAGGTGGCTCGTCCCGTAACGGCCGCGATTCCGCTGGCCGCCGTCTGGGCATCAAGAAGTTCGGCGGCGAAGCCGTGATTCCGGGCAACATCATTGCGCGTCAGCGCGGCACGACCTGGCATCCGGGCACCGGCGTTGGCATGGGCAAGGACCACACCATCTTCGCAACCGTCGAAGGTAAAGTTGTATTCCAGCCGAAATCCAACGGCCGAACCACTATCAACGTGCTGCCGGTAGCGGTGGCAGCGGAGTAACGCCGAGTGCATCATCGATCGCCGGCGTCCTAATCGACCCGGCGGCTCGAAAGATCCGTTCAAAGTTCAAGGGGAGATGGGACGCCATCTCCCCTTTTTCATTTCACTTTGACCGGAGGAAGCCATGGTTCTCGAAAGCGAAGGATATCTCGACGAAAGCTGTCTCGGTGCGGCCGTGATGCCGCAGGAAGGTGTCCGCGTGCGGCTCGACCTGCCGCGAACGGACGATCTGGCAGACATCGTGTTTCTCGCCAACAACCGCAAGATTGCCTCGCATCTGGCGACCATGCCGCACCCTTTCACACTGGAAGATGCGCGGCGGATGGTCCAGCGCAGTGCGGTTCTCAATTCCACCCACGCCAGCTTCGCCATTCGCATGGCGACCACCGGCCGGCTGATCGGCCAGGCCACCTGGTCCGCGCTCGAACCGGGCGGTCCGGTTCAGGTCGGTTATTGGCTAGGCGAACCGTTCTGGGGCCAGGGCTTTGCAACGGAGGCCTTGCAGATGCTTGTCGACCATGCCTTTGCCCAGGGCGACATGCGGGAGCTGCTGGCGGACTGCCGCGTCACCAACGCGGCCTCGCGGCGGGTGCTGGTGAAGTGCGGCTTCCAGTACCGGGACCAGAGCATGGCCCGCTCGCTCGGCGCCGGCGGCTCGGTTCCCATCGAACGGTTTGCGCTCGAACGGTCGGTCTGGCGTGCACTCAAGCACTGGGGGAGGGTCGCATGAGCCTTCCCGTTCTGCGTTCACGCCGGCTTGTCCTGCGCCCGTTGGAGGCGGGTGATGCCGAGGCGATTGCCCGTCTCGGCGGTCAGGACTTCGAGATTGCCCGCTGGATGACCAGCTTTGCCTGGCCCTATGAGGAAGGGGCTGCGGAACAGCTGATTGCCCGGCAGGAAAAGATCAATCCGCTGAAGGACCCGGCGGTCTTCGCAATCACGCTTGGCGGCGTCTTTATTGGTCTCATTGCCATCGATCCGCCCGGCGATCTGACGGAAGCCGCGGAATGCCCGACGCTGGGCTACTGGCTCGGCCGGCCGTTCCAGGGCTTCGGTTATACGACCGAGGCGGCGCAACGGGTACTTGGCTGGGCCTTCGAGACTCACCGCTGTGCGGCGGTTGCGGCCCGTGTCTATGAAGAGAATGCAGCCTCGCGCGCGGTTCTTCGCCGGCTAGGTTTCCTGCCGACAGCGGTGACCGAGCGCTTTGCCCGGCCGCTCAACAGGAAGGTTCGCAACATCGTGGTGCGCCTCGACCGGGCGTCCTTCGAGGACCGGAGGTTGCCGGCATGACGATCCGGATCGACAGCCGGCGGCTGACCTTGCGGCCGCTGGCTGCCTCTGACATTGACCGGGTGGCGGAGTATCTCGGCGACTATGACGTCTCCAAGATGCTGTCCCGGGTGCCGCATCCCTATGACCGGGACGACGGGCTGGAAAAACTGCGCAGTGCCGAAGCAAACGCAGCGCGCTGGCCCGATATCGAGGAAATCGGCTTCGCCATTGACCATGACGGTGGTCTAGTCGGTGCGTTTTCCTTCCGGGCATTGCATGAAACACCCGTCATCGGCTATTGGCTTGGCCGCCCGTACTGGGGGCAGGGACTGATGGGCGAAGCGGTGCGGGCCGCACTCGGCTGGCTGTTTGCCACCCGCGCGGTGGCGGCAGTGGAAGCGTCTGTCATGCAGGAAAATCCCGCTTCGGTCGCGCTGTTGCGCAAGGCGGGCTTTGCTATCATCGGTTCGGAGGATTGCAGCAGCCTGTCGCGCTGCGCCGCCGTACCGGCCGTCCGCTTGCGCCTTGAGCGCGCGGACTTTCTGGGATCAAGTAACACCTGACGCGGAGCGCGCCAGGGGAACGGACACACGATGAAATTTCTCGACCAGGCCAAGATCTATGTGCGCGCCGGCAATGGCGGCGCCGGTGCCGTCTCGTTCCGGCGCGAGAAATTCATCGAGTTCGGCGGCCCCGATGGTGGTGACGGCGGGCGCGGCGGTGACGTCTGGATCGAATGTGTCGATGGACTCAATACGCTGATTGACTATCGCTATCAGCAGCATTTCAAGGCCGGCACCGGCATTCATGGCATGGGCCGCAACCGCTCGGGTGCCAAGGGCAAGGATGTCGTGCTGCGCGTTCCGGTCGGTACCGAGATCCTCGAAGAAGACAACGAGACCCTGATCGCCGACATGACCGAGGTCGGCCAGCGCCTGCTCTTGATCCGCGGCGGCAATGGCGGCTTCGGCAATGCCCAGTTCAAGTCGTCCACAAACCAGGCTCCGCGCCACGCCAACCCGGGCCTCGAAGGCCAGGAAAAATGGATCTGGCTGCGTCTGAAACTGATCGCCGACGCCGGTCTTGTCGGCCTGCCGAATGCCGGCAAGTCGACATTCCTTGCGTCAGTGTCGTCGGCCAAGCCGAAGATCGCGGATTATCCTTTCACGACGCTGCACCCGAACCTCGGTGTGGTCGAGCTGGACGGTCGCGGCTTCGTTCTCGCCGACATTCCGGGACTGATTGAAGGCGCCCACGAAGGCGTCGGCCTCGGCGACCGGTTCCTCGGCCATGTCGAGCGTACGCGCGTCCTGCTGCATCTGGTCGATGGATCAGGTGTGGAAGACCCAGGCGATGCCTACCGGATCATTCGCGGCGAGCTGGAAGCCTATGGCAATGGGCTTGACGAGAAGCCCGAGATTGTCGCCCTGTCCAAGGCAGACGCGCTCTCGCCGGAGCTGAGGGAAGAACGGATTGCTTCGCTGGCCGCCGCCTGCGGTCGCCAGCCGCTGATCCTCTCCTCGGCCAGCCGCGAGAACGTCGAGACGGCGCTCCGGATGATCATCCGCGCCATCGACAAGGACAAGCAGCAGGCCGCCAACGAGGTTCCGGCGCGGCCTGAAGAGGGATGGCGTCCGTGAAAGAGTTGCGTCAGCTTGCCGATCACAAGCGCATTGTCGTGAAGATCGGTTCGGCGCTGCTGGTCGAGGCCGGCGAGTTGCGCCGGGCCTGGCTTGAGGCCATTGTCGAGGACATCGCGGCCCTTGTCGAAAAGGGCTGTGAGGTTCTGGTCGTGTCCTCCGGCTCGATCGCGCTGGGACGCGGGGTCCTCGGCCTGCCGAAGGGCGCCTTGAAGCTTGAGGAAAGCCAGGCGGCGGCCGCGGTCGGCCAGATTGCGCTGGCTCAGGCCTATTCCGAGTGTCTGGGTCGCAAGGGGCTGAAGGCGGGTCAGATCCTGCTGACGCTTGGCGATACGGAGGAGCGCCGGCGCTATCTCAACGCCCGCGCCACCATCGGCACGTTGCTGCGCATGGGCGCGGTGCCGATCATCAACGAGAATGACACCGTCGCCACCTCGGAAATCCGCTATGGCGACAACGATCGGCTTGCCGCGCGCGTTGCCACGATGATGAGCGCGGACTGTCTCGTGCTGTTGTCGGATATCGACGGCCTTTATACTGCCCCGCCGGCGACCAATCCGGACGCCGTGTTCCTGCCGGAAGTTCCGCGCATCACGCCGGAAATCGAGGCGATGGCCGGCAGCGCCGGATCGGAACTCTCGCGCGGTGGCATGAAGACCAAGATTGATGCCGCCAAGATCGCCACAGCCGCCGGCACGATCATGGCCATTGCCTCGGGCAAGGTGATGAACCCGCTGAAGGCCATCGACACTGGCACCCGCTGCACCTGGTTCCTCGCGGCCTCGACGCCGGCAACGGCCCGCAAGGCCTGGATCAACGGCCATCTGGAGCCACGCGGCGAGATTCGTCTTGATGCCGGTGCAGTCTCCGCGTTGAAGTCCGGCAAGAGCCTGCTGCCGGCCGGTGTGGTCGCAGTGGCGGGCAATTTCTCGCGCGGCGACGCCGTCAAGGTCTTGTCGCCGGAAGGCCGGGTGCTGGGCCGTGGGCTGATTGCCTATGACGCAGCGGAAGCGCGGATGATTGCCGGCCGCAACAGCCGCGAGATCGAGGCTATCGTCGGGTATCCCGGGCGGGCGGAGATGATCCACCGCGATGACCTGGCACTGGATGACGCCCCGTTCGAGCGGGCAGGATAAGCAGGGATCGCGGCGCATCCGGCCGCGCGTCTGAAGACTGAACGGACGGACCGCCGACTGACAGATTGGGATGGGGACGATGCTGGACAAGATCAAGGATGCGGCAGGCCAGGGCGACGATGTCGCGGCGTTGATGGCGACCATGGGCCGGAAGGCGCGTGCCGCAGCCCGCGCCCTTGCGCTGGCCTCCACGCAGACCAAGAACCAGGCCCTGCTCGCCATGGCCGCCGCGCTTCGCGCCGCAACGCCGGACATTCTGACCGGCAACGCGCGCGATCTGGAAGCCATGCGCGCCAATGGCCAGACCGACGCTTTCCTTGACCGTGGCACCCTGACGGAGGCGCGGATCGAGGCAATTGCCCGGGCACTGGAAGACATTGCAGCGCTGCCGGACCCGGTCGGCAGCACCATCGCCGCCTGGGAGCGCCCGAACGGCCTGAAGATCGAGCGCGTGCGCACGCCGCTCGGTGTTATTGGCGTCATCTACGAAAGCCGCCCGAATGTGACGGCCGATGCCGGCGCCCTGTGCCTGAAGGCGGGCAATGCGGTCATCCTGCGCGGCGGGTCGGACACGCTGCATTCCAACTTGGCCATTCACAAGGCCCTGCAGGCCGGGCTTGCCGCGGCAAGCCTGCCGGTCGATGCCATTCAGGTCGTGCCGGTGGCGGACCGCGCCGCAGTCGGTGAAATGCTCGCCGGCCTCAACGGCAATCTCGATGTTATCGTGCCGCGCGGCGGCAAGAGCCTGGTGGCCCGTGTCCAGAGTGACGCGAGGGTCCCGGTCTTTGCGCATCTCGAAGGCATCGTTCATATCTTTCTCGACCGCGCGGCCGACCCGGCCAAGGCGCAGTCTATCATCATCAATTCCAAGCTGCGCCGGACGGGCATCTGTGGCGCGCTGGAGACCTTGCTCGTCGACCGCGCCATCGCGGCAACGCTTCTGCCGGGCGTTGTCGCCGAGCTTTCGGCCCTGGGCTGCGAGATCCGTGGCGATGCCGAGGTCCTGGCCCTATGTCCGCAGGCCATCCCGGCAACCGACGCGGACTGGACGACTGAGTATCTCGACAAGATCCTGTCCGTGCGTGTTGTCAGCGGTCTGGACGAGGCCATCGACCACATCGAGACCTTCGGATCGCATCACACGGACTGCATCCTCACCGAGGATGCGGCGGCAGCGGAGCGGTTCCTGTCGGAAGTGGATTCAGCCATTGTCCTGCACAATGCCTCGACGCAGTTCGCCGATGGCGGCGAGTTCGGCATGGGCGGTGAGATTGGCATTGCCACGGGGCGGATGCATGCGCGGGGGCCGGTTGGTGTTGAACAATTGACCAGTTTCAAGTACCGCGTGCGCGGCGAGGGACAGACACGGCCGTGAGGCTGGCCCGCGGGAAGGATGACCCCGTCGATGCATGAGCTGAACTGCCCTTCTGGGGTCCACCCCGCGTGGATGAACCTGCCGCATGCCGAAGCGGGCAATCGCATCGGCTTGTTCGGCGGGTCCTTCAATCCGCCTCATTCCGGTCACCAGCTTGTCGCGCAAACCGCGATGCAGCGGCTGGGGCTGGACCAGGTCTGGTGGCTCGTTACGCCCGGCAATCCGCTCAAGGACCATGGCAATCTGGCGCCGCTGGAGCGCCGCATCGAGCTGGTGTCTGCAATTGCCAGTCATCCGCGCATGAAAGTGACTGCCTATGAGGCGGTTCTGGGCACCAGCTACACCGCCAGCACGCTGGCCGGAATCCTGCATCGCCGGCCGGGCGTTTCCTTCTGCTGGATCATGGGGGCCGACAATCTTGCCGGCTTCCACCGCTGGCAAAACTGGCGCGACATTGTCGAAACCGTACCGATAGCGGTGGTAAACCGCCCGGGCGCCTCGCTTTCGCCGCTGTTTGCCCCTATGGCTCAAGTTTACAGTCGGGCCCGGGTTCCGGAAAACGAGGCCGGACTGTTGATGCGATGCCCGGCACCGGCCTGGGTTTTCCTGCATGCGCCTCTGGATCCGACATCCTCGACGGTCCTGCGACGGGAAGCCGGGCAACGGTGACTGGCGCAATCTGCACAGTTGCCGTAAACGGGCATTAACGATGGCAAGGCATCTGTCTTGAAATTGTAAGGTCCCGGCAGCTATTCTTGTTGGCAGGTGGCAGGCAAGGTCTGAAACACTGCCACCCTGTTGGTGAACGGCGGCAAGGCGTGCGCATCCGCCACAACTGTTTTTGAAAGGCAGAACACCTGAACATGACCTTTGAAAGCGAGGGGCAGGCTCCGACCGCTCCTCTTCAGTCCGCACTCGGCGACAAAGCCAAGGGCACGCTGATTGAAACGATCCTCGCCAGTCTTGATGACGCGAAGGCGGAAGACGTTGTCTCCCTTGAGATTGCTGGCAAGAGCGCCCTGGCCGATTACATGGTGATCGTCTCCGGCCGGTCGCACCGTCATGTCGGCGCTATCGCCGATCATCTTCTGCGCGATATCAAGGAAGCCGGCTACGGCAACCCGCGCGCCGAAGGCCAGTCCCATTGTGACTGGGTGCTGGTCGATGCCGGTGACGTGATCGTCCACGTATTCCGCCCGGAAGTTCGCGGGTTCTACAACCTGGAACGGATGTGGGCGGCCGATTCGACTGAAACGCCGCACTACGTCGGCTGATTTGCCGGACGTGCGGCCCTGGGCCGGCGGGACTGCTCCCGCCGGAGGCTGATCTTTCATGCGCTATATGATTGCCGCTGTCGGCCGCATGAAGGCGGGCGCCGACCGGGACCTACTCGACCGCTATCTTGACCGCGCCCGCAAGACCGGCAAAGGGCTGGGCGTCAGTTCCGTCGACATGCTCGAACTGCCTGAAAGCCGCGCGGCACGGCCCGAGGACCGCAAGGCCGAGGAAGCGACCGCCCTGCTCGCGGCCCTGTCGCAACGCGCCAGACTTGTTGTGCTGGACGAGACCGGAAAGACGATGACCAGTCCCGCCTTGTCCGACCGTCTGCGCGGCTGGATGGATGAAGGCGCGCCGGAAATCGCCTTTGCCATCGGCGGCGCTGATGGTCATGGACCCGACATGCGCGCCCGCGCCGACGTGGTGCTGGCGCTCGGGGCGATGACCTGGCCGCACCAGATCGTCCGCATTCTCATTGCCGAGCAGATCTACCGCGCCTTCACCATCCAGTCCGGTCATCCCTATCATCGGGTCTGACTGAGCCCGTGCGGCGTCTGAGCCTCGCCAGGGCGTGATGCGCCAGCATCTTAGCGCCCTGGGTATCAGACTTGCCCGTGCGGCGTCTGAGCCTCGCCAGGGCGTGATGCGCCAGCATCTTAGCGCCTTGGGTATCAGACTTGCCCGTGCGGCGTCTGAGCCTCGCCAGGGCGCGATGCGCCAGCATCCCAGCGCCTTGGGCACAAGACTTGCCCATGCGGCATCTGGCCGTTCGAGGCAGGTGGTCTGCCTGCATGCTGCCGTATTTCACCTGCATCACTCTTCTGCGGGGAAAACGGCGCAAAGCTTGGCGCTGTGGTTACCTTGGTAAACACTTCCTTAACGCCCCCGCCTGATGCTTGGGGGATGTGATGCGCGCCTCCGGGATTGTCCGGATGGCGCAAGGCCGGGACAAGCAACGCGTGCTAGGCAGGGGACAAGGGCGGGGCATCGGCGGGAGCCGCGCAAGACAACTTGCTGCGCTCCTGGGACTTGCCTGCATCTTTGCAACCGGCGGTCCCGGCCAAGCGACTGAGTTGCAAACCACGGCGCCTCAAACCACAGCGCCGCAAACCACAGCGTCTGAAACCCAGCCCGGCCTGACGCCGGTCGAGATCGAGGCGCGCCAGCGCAAGGCCGAGCGGGAAGCTGAACTTGCCGCGCTGTCACGCGATATTGAATTGTCTGCGGCCCGTCAGCGCGAGATCGCCCAAGAAATCGCCGCGATTGACCGCGACAGTGCCGAAATCAATGCTGCCGTCCTGCGCACGGCGGCCAAGATCAAGGGACTAGAGGCGGATCTCGCCAACACGGAGCGGCGCTTGCAACGACTGGCGGAAAACGAGGACGCGGTGCGTGTCTCCCTCTGGGAGCGGCGGGGAACGCTGTCCGAAGTGCTGGCCTCCCTGCAGCGCATTGGTCGGCGTCCGCCGCCGGCGCTGGCGGTGCGGCCTGCCGATGCCCTGGCTGCGGTCCGATCGGCGATCCTCTTGAACGCCGTCATGCCGGATCTGCGCATCGAGGCCGAGGCGCTTGCCTCCGACCTCGAGGAACTGACGCGTCTGAAGATCTCCATTGTCTCCGAAAAGGAACGGTTGGTCGGTGATTCGACGCGGCTTGCGGAAGAGCAATCCCGTCTTGAACTGCTGATTGCCGCCAAGCGTCAGCAGCGTGAGGCGACGGCCGGCGTTTTGACGGGCGAACAGAAGCGTGCCGAGGAACTGGCCGGCAAGGCTGGATCTCTCAAGGAATTGATCGCCAGCCTTGAAGCTGAAATCGCCTCTGCCCGTGAGGCTGCGGAAGCTGCAGCCCGGGCAAGTGAACAGCGCGCGGCCGGTGGCCGGCGAAGCACCGACCCCTTTGCCGACGCAGGACGACTGGCCCCGGCCATCGCCTTTGCCGACACAAAAGGCCAGCTTCCGCGCCCGGTTTCCGGCACCTTGCTGAAGGATTTCGGCCAGGCGGATGATTTTGGCGGAGTGACCGAAGGCCAGTCCATCGCCACCCGGGCCGGTGCGCGCATTACAGCGCCCGGCGATGGCTGGGTGGTGTACTCGGGTCCCTTTAGGTCATTTGGCCAACTCTTGATCCTGAATGCCGGCGATGGCTATCATGTCCTCCTGGCTGGGATGGACAGGATCGATGTGGAACCGGGGCAGTTTGTGCTGGCAGGAGAGCCGGTGGGCGTGATGGGTTCCACGCATTGGGCAAGCGCCTCGACGATTGCCTTGGGATCGGCAGATCCTGTCCTGTATGTAGAATTCAGAAAAGATGGCAGTGCGATCGACCCCACACCCTGGTGGGCCCGCACGGAGGAAGAAAAGGTACGCGGATGATTCGGAAAGCTACCCTGCTGTGCACCGGTATCCTGGTCGGCGCTATTGTCGCAACGACGGCCTCCAATCTGCCTCTGCGGCTGAGTGGTGCAGCCAATGCGGCCGCGTCGGACACTTATCGCCAGCTCAATCTGTTCGGCGATGTGTTCGAGCGTGTCCGCTCGGACTATGTCGAGGCGCCCGATGATGCCGAACTGATCGAATCGGCCATCAATGGCATGCTCACCTCGCTTGACCCGCACTCCAGCTACATGTCGCCGAAGACTTTCCGCGACATGCAGGTGCAGACGCGCGGCGAATTCGGTGGCCTCGGCATCGAGGTGACCATGGAGGAGGGCCTGGTCAAGGTTGTCTCCCCGATCGACGACACTCCGGCCTTCAAGGCTGGTGTTCTGTCTGGCGACTTCATCACCCACATCGACGGTGAACAGGTTCAGGGCCTGACCCTGAACGAGGCCGTGGAAAAGATGCGCGGTCCCGTCAAGACCGACATCGAGGTCACCTTGCGCCGCGAGGGCCGGGCCGATCCGCTGGTTCTGAAGATCACCCGCGACGTCATCAAGATCCGCTCCGTGCGTTGGCGCGAGGAGGGCGACGTTGGCTATGTCCGCGTGACCCAGTTCAACGAGCAGACCTTTGACGGCCTGCAGAAGGGCATCGACGAGATCGTCTCCAAGATCCCGGCGGACAAGCTGAAGGGTTTCGTCATCGACCTGCGCAACAACCCGGGCGGTCTGCTTGACCAGGCCATCGCCGTGTCGGATGCCTTCCTCGAGCGTGGCGAGATCGTCTCCACCCGTGGCCGCAATGCCGAGGAAACCCAGCGCTACAATGCCCGCTCCGGTGATCTTGCCAAGGGCAAGCCGGTCATCGTGCTGGTCAACGGCGGGTCCGCCTCTGCGTCGGAGATCGTGGCGGGTGCGCTGCAGGACCATCGCCGGGCCACGGTGCTTGGCACCCGGTCCTTCGGCAAGGGCTCGGTCCAGACCATCATCCCGCTCGGCGCAAATGGCGCGATCCGCCTGACCACGGCGCGCTACTACACCCCGTCCGGCACATCCATCCAGGCCAAGGGCATCCTGCCGGACATCGAGGTCCTGCAGGACCTGCCGGAAGACATGAAGGGCAATGCGGAGACCAAGGGCGAAGCCGGCCTGCGCGGCCACCTGACCTCTGAAAGCACCGAGGGCAAGGAAGAATCCGGCAGCCAGGCCTATGTCCCGGCTGATCCGAAGGATGACAAGCAGCTCAACCTCGCGCTGGATCTCCTGCGCGGTGTGCAGATGAACAGCGCCTTCCCGCCGGTTGGCGGCAAGGCTGCGGTCGTCCCGAACTGAGACCGAGCTGCGGCTCAAGTTTCCCGTCTGGTCCCGTGTGTCGCGTAAGGGAGCCAGGCCGGAGGCCTTGAGCCGCAGCCTGATATCCCGCAAGGGAACAGAAGATGCGCCGGATGACCCCGGCGGAAGTTTGCCCAGGATGGGCCTCAAGCACTGGCAAGACGCGACATGGCCGGAAATGACCTGACAGCCCCCCTTGGCATGGGCAAGCGGAAGTTCTTCCGCATGCCTTTTGGCCTGATCGGCATGGGTATCATGACGGTCATTCTGATGACCGGACTGGTCTGGATTGGCGTGGTGGAAGATCCGCTCGGCGGGGAGCCGACGGCTTTCGTTCCGCTTGAGCGCACGGTCGAGGGCCTGTCGTCGCGGGATATCGCCGTTGTCGAGCTGAATGCCGACATTCCGGGCGATTCCAAGCCGGATGGCGTTCAGGCCCGAGTCGACACCCTGGGTCCGCGCTTCGAAGATGCTCCCGTCGGTGCTGAACTGAATGTTGCCTCGCGCCGCGAGTTGTCCGTGCTGCCGGACGACCGCGTCACCGAGCGAGCCGATCATGGGCTTGTGCCGAAAGTCGGCATCGATGGCATCCGTCCGCTCGATCTCTATGCCAAGCAGATTGCCGCCGAACCGGCCTCCGCGCCGCGGATTGCCATCATCATCGGCGGCATAGGCCTGTCGGAAGCCGGCAGCCGCAATGCGCTGGAAAATCTGCCGCCGGATGTCACCTTCGCTCTCGCTCCCTATGGCGACCGGCTCGACCGCTGGATGCGCGAAGCCCGTACCGCCGGCCATGAACTGCTGCTGCAGTTGCCGCTCGAGCCGTTTGACTATCCGGACAATGATCCAGGCCCGCATACGCTTCTGGTCAGCCTGCGCGGTCCAGAGTTCATGGACCGTCTCTACTGGCTGCTCAGCCGCTTCACCAACTATGTCGGCGTGATCAATCACCACGGCACCCGGTTCACGGCGACCGAGCCATCCATGCAGTATCTGCTTGAGGAGATTACGCGGCGTGGCCTGATGTTTGTCGACGACGGCTCCTCGTCGCGCACGGTTGCGCCCGCCGTTGCAAACGCCGCGCAGACCCCGTTCAGCCGGGTCGATATCGTGCTGGATGCGATCCCGAAGGCCGATGAGATCAACGCCCGCTTGTTGCAGCTCGAAGGCCTCGCCCGTTCGCGTGGCACTGCCGTGGCCGCGGGAACGGCATTGCCGGTCACGATCAAGGCCCTGGAGGAATGGTCGCGCGATCTCGAGCAACGCGGCCTGATGCTGGTGCCGATCAGTGCGACGGTTGATCGCGCGCCGCAGGGCTGACCCAGCACGTCATCCATGCTTTCCTTGCAGCAGAACACCGGATAAACCCGCAGCATCCGACCCGCGCGGCTGCGGCCGCGCCCCCGCAAGGTTCCCAGGGAGAACTCCGTGCAAGGCCCATTGTTTGACCCCGCCCGGCCCGATGCCATCAATGGCCTGCCCTACAGGCCCTGCGTCGGCATCATGCTGATCAACCGGGACGGGCTGGTCTGGGCCGGCCGCCGCCATGACGGGCATGGCAAAGTCGATCCTGGATTTGCCTGGCAGATGCCCCAAGGTGGGATCGATCCCGGCGAGGATCCGCTCGAGGCTGCGCGGCGTGAGCTTTTCGAGGAAACCTCGGTCGCCAGCACCACACTGCTGGCTGAAGCGCCGGACTGGTTCCTCTACGACTATCCGCTGGACGTGATCGCCACGGCGCGGCGCGGCAAGTTTCGCGGTCAGGCGCAGAAGTGGTTTGCCTTCCGCTTTGACGGAGACGACAGTGAAATCAACATCCTGACGCCACCCGATGGCCATTCCCAGGAGTTCAGCGATTGGCGCTGGGAGGAGGCCCACCGCCTGCCGGGCCTGATCGTGCCGTTCAAGCGTCAGGTCTATGAGGAAGTTGTCGCCGCATTCGCGCATCTGACCCAGTAAAGGTCCGCCCGGCGCGGTTAGTGCCGGATGTCTTCTTGGGCACCTGTCAGCGTTGCCCGCCACTCAGCCCGGACACCGTCATCTGTCTCGGCGGATGCCAGCCTTTGACGCACCATGTCAAGTTCGGCAGCAGGCAGCAGCCGGCCGAGTGCCCATACTGCAACTCCCCGCACCACAGGCGCCGCATCGCCGGCAAGGCGCAGGATGTCGGGGATCAGGCTCCCGTCACCGCTGTTGCCTGCCGCAATGAGGCAATTGCGCAGGAACCGGTCGCGGCCGATACGCTTGATCGGCGAGCCGGAGAACATCTGGCGAAAGGCTGCGTCATCGAGTTTCAGCAGGCCCGCCAGCGGTGGATCAACGAGATCTGCCCGCGCCTGCAGCTTGGCCTCCTGAGCCGCCTGGGCGAACTTGTTCCAGGGGCAGGCGGCCAGGCAATCGTCACAGCCGTAGATCCGGTTACCCATGGGCTGCCTGAACTCATGCGGGATAGGCCCGGCGTGTTCGATGGTGAGATAGGACAGGCAGCGCCGGGCATCGAGCCGATAAGCCTCGGGAAAGGCATCCGTCGGGCAGGCTGTGAGGCAAGCCTTACACGAGCCGCAATGGTCCGTTTCCGGCGTATCCGGCTCCAGCTCTGCAGTCGTGAAGATGGAGCCGAGAAAGAACCATGACCCCAGTTGCCGCGACACCAGGTTGGTGTGCTTGCCCTGCCAGCCGGTGCCGGCGGCAGCGGCCAGCGGCTTCTCCATCACGGGGGCTGTATCCACGAACACTTTCACATCGCCGCCGCTGCGCGAGACGAGAAAACTGGCCAGTTCCTTCAGCTTGCCCTTGATGACGTCATGATAGTCCCGGTGCCTGGCATAGACCGAAATACCAGCCACTGTCGGATCGGCCAGGTGCGTCAGCGGATCCCGGTCGGGGCCATAGTTCATCGTCAGGATCAGGATCGAGCGAACCTCCGGCCACAACACCCGCGGGTCGGCGCGCCGGGCTTCGGTCTCAGCCATCCACGCCATTGAGCCGTGGAAGCCGGCGTCGAGGAAATGCCGTAGCCGTGCAGGGGCTTGCGGGATGGCATCGGGCCGCGTTACCGCAAGCGAACTGAACCCGAGCGCCTGAGCTTTTGCATCCAGTGCCGCCCTTAGTTTGCGGCCGGTTGGCGCTGATGCGGCCTCTGGTGTTGCCGCTGTCAGAAGTCGAGATCCGCGTAGCTGTGCGCCGGCGGCATGCCGAGCATCTTCTCGGCCAGCAGGGGCCGGAAGCTCGGGCGCGACTTCACCCGGGCATACCAGGCCTTGACGTTGTCCTCTTCTGCCCACGGCACCTCGCCCAGATAGTCGGCACAGGAGAATTCGGCGGCCAGGGCAAAATCTGCAAAGCTCAGGCGGTCACCGGCCAGCCATTTGCGCGAGGCTGCAAGATAGCCGAAATAGCGCATGTGGTGGTGAATGTTCGCACGCGCGATGCGCAGGATTGCCGAATCCGGTTCGCCGCCGCCAACGGAGCGCGGCATGTCCTGCTTGTAGATCCGTTCGCGCACGAAATGGCCCACCACCTCGTCATCGAACTTGCGCAACGCCCAGTCGACCAGCCGCCTTGTTTCGGCGCGGCGGTCCGGATGATCGGGCATCAGCCGGCGATCAGCCATGGCATAGCCGCGCGTCTCGTCGAGATATTCCATGATCGGCAACGGGCCACAGATCGGCGGCCCGTCGTTTTCGACCAGCACCGGAACGGTCCCGGCCGGATTGAGCATCAGGAATTCCCGATGCCGCTCCCACGGGTTGACGGACTTCAGCTCGAAGTTTGCCCCGTACTCACCGAGCAGCAGGCGCACAAAACGGGCAGACGGAGAGAACGGATGATGATAGAGCGTGAGCATTAAGTTGATTGGACCTTCAGCGCCGCGGCCCCCCAGCGCGCGGACACCAGATTAGTAGGATATGGTTAGCATCCTGTTTCCGTTCCGCCGCCTCTCGGCCATCGCGAAGTCCGCATAGACCACGCCACGCCGGTTGTTTCAATCCCATCCATACCCATCAGGGAAGTCTTTTCGAGGAGCCAATTGTCATGACGAGCGACACCATTGTCAGCGCCTTCCTGCTCGGAATTGTCGAGGGCCTGACGGAGTTCATTCCTGTTTCCTCGACCGGACACCTGCTTCTTCTGGGGCATTTCCTCGGCTTTGAAAGCACCGGCAAGACGTTTGAGGTGCTGATCCAGTTCGGCGCGATCCTCGCGATCCTGTCAGTGTATTTCGGTCGCCTGTGGAAAGTTTTTGTCGGCCTGCCGCATGACCCGGCGGCCCGCCGCTTTGCCGCCAGCGTTCTCCTCGCCTTTTTCCCGGCTGTGGTGATCGGCGTTCTGGCGCATGATTTCATCAAGACGGTGTTGTTCGAATCGCCAACGCTCGTCTGCATCACGCTGATTCTGGGTGGCTTCGTGCTGCTGGCGGTTGATCGCCTGCCGCTGACCCCGCGCTACACCAACGCGATGGAATATCCTCTCGGTCTCAGCCTCGCCATCGGCTTCTGCCAGTGTCTGGCGATGGTGCCGGGTGTGTCGCGATCCGGGGCGACCATCGTCGGCGCGCTGCTGATGGGCACGGACAAGCGCTCGGCAGCGGAGTTCTCGTTCTTCCTGGCCCTGCCGACCATGGCCGGTGCCTTCGCCTATGATCTCTACAAGAACCGCGACGTCCTCTCGATGGATGATGCGGCCATCATCGGCATCGGCTTTGTCACCTCCTTCATCGCCGGCGCCTTCGTGGTCAAGACCCTGCTCGACTTCGTCAGCCGCCACGGCTTCGCCCCTTTCGCCTGGTGGCGCATTATCGCCGGCAGCATCGGCCTCGCCGCGCTTTATGCGTTCGGTTGAGGCGTTTCAACTCGTCTGTGTGGGGCTGGACAGGCCTGCGAGATAGGTTGCGGTCGTCACTTCGACGAGCCTGTCGAGCGTGTCACCCTGCATCAGGTCCTTTGCCAACTGGCGGTCGCTGATCAGGATGGCCAGCCCGTGTACAAGGGCCCACGCACCAACAGTCGCTTCCCGCTGATGCGTTCCGGTCAGGCCGGAGACGGCAGCACTCAGCCTGGAGAATGCTTCCGCGGAGGAGGCTTCGAGGTCTGGAGACGTGCCGTCCCGAGGGTGCCGCATCATCAGGTCGAACAGGTTCCGGTTTGCGAGTGCAAACCGGACATAGGCGTGGCCGAGGCGTTGCAGGGCCGGTGTGTCGCCCGGCAGCGCTGCCGCCCGATCCAGTTCAGTGGACAACTGCCGGAAGCCACGGGCCGCCAGTGCAGCCATCAATGCCTCCCTGCTGCCGAAATGCCGGTAGGACGCGGACGCCGATACGCCGAGCTGTCTTGCGATTTCTCGCAGGCCGATTTTTTCAGCCGGTAGCTGCTCCAGCATGGCGTTTGCGGTGTCGAGCATCGTCGTCGCCAGATTGCCGTGATGATAAGGGACTTCACTCATGTTGACGCCGTTCACATAATGAGGTGCGTCTGTCATGATGTTTCTGGCTTTTGTTGTCGGTACTGCTGCCCTTACTCTGTTAGGTGACCGGCTTGGCATCGCCTCTCTCCCTGATTGGGCCAGCCGCTTGCGGCTCGGCCTGGCTGCAGCCCTGGTGTTTTTTGGCGTTGATCACTTCCTGTCGGTTGGACGCTATGTCCCGATGATCGAAGGCTTTGTTCCCTTTGCGGAGCAGGTGGTGCTGGTGACAGGAGCTTGCGAGATCGCCGGCGCCATCGGCCTTCTGGTGCCAGCCACGCGGCGCCTCGCCGGCATTATGCTGGCGATCTACTTCGTCTGTGTCTTTCCGGCGAACATTGCCAATGCATTGAATGGGCTCGCCGTCGATGGGCTGCCGTCTTCAGGCTGGTACTATTGGGTACGTCTGGTGTTTCAGCCGCTCTATGTCTGGCTGGCGCTGTTCGCTGCCGGCATTGTCACGCAACGCCAAGTGCCCGCAGACCTGCAGCCGTTGCCGCTGCGCCGATGACGATCACGGGAAACGGCATCTTCGCAAAATAGAGGACAGCGGCAGCCGCAACACCGAGTGGCCGCGCCCAACCGGCAAAGCCGCCCCCGTCGAGCAACGCCGAGTTCACCACCAGCGACAGCAGCATGATGACTGCCGCCATGGTGAAAAGCCGTTGCAGGGCGGGTGACAGGCTCAGCCGGCCGTGCAGCAGCGGCCCGGCTGCGCGAAAGGCAAAGGTTCCTGCGGCGAGCGCAAGGATCGCGGTGATCGGCATGACGGCGCTGCTCATTCGGCTGGCTCCTCACTGGGGAGAGGTTCAGTCCCGTGTTTCTGTCCGATCAGGGCGATGAGCCCGACGAGTGATACCAGCACCGGCACGCCGGCCGGCAGGTACGGCGTCAGCAACAGGCCAACGGCCGCGCCAAGTGCGGCAGCGGCTTGCGTCCGGCGGCCTTTCAGCGCCGGCAGCACCAGTGCCAGAAGGACAGCCGGGAAGGCGGCGTCGAGCCCGAATGTCGCCGCATCCCCCAAGGTCTCACCCATGACCGCACCGAGGGCGGTGCCAATGTTCCACGATAGGAACAGGCTGAGCGCGCAGGCCCAGTACAGCGCCCGGCTGCACTGCGGGTTGCTGTCCTTGAGTGCAAAGGCAAGGGACTCGTCCGTCAGAACATGCGCCCCGAGAACGCGCTGCAACAGGCTGCCTTTCAGCCGGTCTGCAATGGAAAAGCCGAAGGGCAGGTGGCGGGCGTTCAGGATCAACCCGGCCAGGACCGCCGCGACAGGACCGCCGCCGGCGAGGATCACGCCGATGGCAGCAAACTGCGAGGCGCCGGCAAACACCACCAGCGACATCAGGATAGGAACCCAGACCGGGAAGCCGCCGCCGGTGGCAATAGCGCCGAAGGACAGGCCGACAATCGCCGCAGCCACGCCCACAAGGGCGACGTCGCGGAGGTCCTGACGGGTCAGGGGTTCGAAGATTGGCGTTTGAAATATCGTCCACATGTTTGCTAAACTGAACGAAGCTCAATCGTTCGTCAAGGCGAACGATTGAATTTTATTTCGAACGGAGCAAGCCGCTGACGCCGTCTGACAGCCCCACACCGGACTTCGCATCGGCCGGATCTCTCCAGACTTCCGAGCCGGCCATGGGTTCCGGCGCTGATGATCTGATGCAATGGATTGCCTACTCCTTGCGCCAAGAGCGGGAAAAGGCCGGTATCAGCCTCAGCGAACTGGCCCGCCGGGCCAATCTGTCGAAGTCGACGCTGTCACAGGTCGAGGCCGGCAACGGCAATCCCAGCGTCGAGACCTTGTGGACGCTGGCGGTCACTCTCGGGGTTCCGTTCAGCCGGCTGGTTGATCGTCCGCGCCGGGTCCCGGCACGTCTGATCCGGGCGGGCGAGGGGCCGGCCACCCGTTCGGAACTGGCCGACTACACCGGCACCTTGCTGAGCGCCGGCGCACAGTCCGTCCGGCGCGATCTGTACCGGCTGGACATCCAGCCCGGTCGCGTGCGCCGGTCACCGCCCCATATCCCGGGTACGGTCGAGCATGTCATCGTGGCAACCGGTCGAGCCCGGCTGGGGCCTGTGGATGCGCTGGAGGAACTGCTCCCAGGCGACTACTTTGCCTATCCGGGCGACGTGCATCACAGCTACGAGGCACTGGAGCGGAATACCGTTGTCGTGCTTTTGATGGAGCACGCCTGAGGTAGCGCCAAATGCATGTTGCGCTAACTGTTTTTTCTCTCCTTTGGTGTACCGAATGGGGGACTGCCGCCCATCCCAGCTGCCGAGGTATCCTGTGCTCCCTGTTGTCCTGACGCTTCGCCGACTTGTTCTTGCACTCACGGCTGTTGCTGGTCTGAGTTTCCTGCCAGCTCCGGGGGCGCATGCGGATGAGCCCGTCGTCAGCGTGTCCAGCGGTGTTTCCTATCAGTTGATCGGCCGCTGGGATGTCGACAAGCTGAACGAGATCCTGACCAAGGATACGCCCGCCTTCGCCGGCATCACCGAGACCTATACGCCGGCGACCAATGCTGTCCGGCTCTATCGTGTCACCTATCCGTCGGTCATTCCGGAGCACAACAGCAAGCCGACGATTGCCACGGGCCTGCTCGCCGTGCCGGAGATTGCCGCCACCGCGCTGCCGCTGGTGTCCTACCAGCACGGCACGGTTTACGGACGCCAGGAGGTGCCGTCCTTCCCGGATCAGTCCCCGGAAACCCAGCTGATGATCGCGCAGTTCGCAGGGCAGGGCTATCTGCTCATCGGCGCTGATTATTTCGGCATGGGCCTGTCGACAGAGCCGGAAGGCTACATGGTCAAGGCCAGCCACCAGCAGGCCACCACTGACATGCTGACCGCCAGCCGCGCCGTCATAGCCGACATGAAACTCTCAGACACCGGGCTCTTTCTTGCCGGCTGGTCACAGGGCGGTTTTGTAGCGATGGCGATGCTGGAAAAGCTGGAGCGCGACGGCGTTGCGGTGAAGGCAACGGTTACTGCCAGTGCACCGCTGGACGTGTTCGCCGCGCTGAACGGCTTCCTCAACTTCCCGCGCAAGAACGATGCGGTCTGGGTCAACAGCCTGTTCATCCTGTCGAGCTTCTCTTTCGAGAATTACTACGGCATTCCGGGTCTTGCCCGCTCGCTCTTCACCGACGAGACCTATGATCTTGCCCGCAAGGCCTATGTCCGCGAGCCGGTCGACCCGGCCTCCATCCCGACGGACCTGAAAAAGCTCATCCGCCCGGAATATTTTGACGCGCAGTATTTCGCGGCATCTGCCTATGGTCGCCTGATCGCCGAAACCCAGTCCTATCGCTGGGTGATCAAGACCCCGGTGCGCAACTATTACGGCGACACCGACGAGGCGATCACCGTCGGCGTTGCCAAGATGGCGCAGAACTATCAGTCGGCCATGGGTGCCGGCAATCCGATGGCGGAAGCCATTTCCACCGGCGACACCAGCCACCGCGGCACCTTTGCTCGCGCCGTGCCGCAGTGGAAGATCTGGTTCGACGGCAAGTAGGACCCTGCCGGACGGGGCGATAGCCACAGTCGGCGCTTGACGGGGATTGGTTGCATTTGCAATCAATCGTCCCCTGTCCATCCAGACCGGGAGAGCGCCATGGGCGAGGTCGTCCTTCACACCTATTTCCGCAGTTCCACGTCCTTTCGCGCCCGCATTGCGCTGAACCTCAAGGGCGTCGACTACCGCCCTGAGTTCCATCACCTTCGGCTCGGCAAGCATCGCGATCCGGCCTATCTTGCGGTTAACCCGCAAGGGCTGGTCCCGACGCTGGTGTGGTCGGACGGCATGGTGCTGTCCCAGTCGCTGGCAATCATCGAGTTTCTGGATGAGGTGATCCCGGAGCCGGCGCTGCTGCCGCGTGACCCGGCCGGTCGCGCCCGGGTCAGGGCCCTCTCACAGATGATCGCCTGCGACATCCACCCGGTGAACAACCTGCGCATCTTGAACGCCCTGCGCAGCCGTTTTGGCGCAGATGACGCAGCGGTCGCCGACTGGTTCCGCACCTGGGTTGCAGAGACCTTCGGCCCGCTGGAACTGCATCTTGCCAATGATCCGCAGACCGGCCGCTTCTGCCATGGCGACACGCCGACGATGGCCGACATCTGTCTCGTCGCGCAGGTCGCCAACAACGGCCGCTTCGGCGTCGACATGGAGCCCTATCCGGTCATCCGGCGCATCCACGCCGCCGCCATGGAACTCCCCGCCTTCATCGCCGCCGCTCCGCAGAACCAACCCGACACGGAGTAGTCCGGGCTGGCCGTCGCCCAGCGTCAGCTGCCCTCGCGTTCCATCGCCTGTCGCAACAAGGCGTCCCGAACGGCCTTGCGTGCAGTCAGGGGGGTCAGATTATGGTCCGTATCGGCAAGGAAGGTCACTGTCAGACCGGCATAGCGTCCGGCATCGCGGCCACGTGGTCCCAAGGCCTGCGCAAGGAACGCAAGCCCCGGATCGCCTTCGCTGTAGACGAGGTCCGTCCTCTGGCCACGCTGACTGAGCGTTGCAAGGTCAGTGTTGATCTGCCGGTGCAGCCGTGAGGATGTCGTCAGACCCAGCGCATATGGTGCGCTGGCCCGTTCAAGCCTGTTCAAGGCACGCCGGATCAAAAAGCCGATGAGCGCAAAGACAGGAACATCGCCTTTGAGCAGCTTCTTCATCCGCGCCGGATCGAACAGTTTGCGGGCGTAGTCGGCCGTATCGCCATGGTCGAAGCGCAAGAGGTCGCCGATGTTCTCGCGCGGATCCCACAAGAACCGCTGCAGGTTGACACAGACAGCGCCTTTGATGCGCGGATCGGCGATGGCCCCGCGCAAGGCGAGGTAGGCGCCGCTGCAGGCCCCGGTCGCGATGATCTCGCCGGCGTCTCTTGTCTCCAGAAAGGCAAGCGCATCGGTGATGTCTTCCTGCTGCCTTGCGCTGTAATGCACCGGGTCCGGCGCACCGGGGGCTGCCGCGCTGTCGCCGATGTCGGAGACATCCAGCCGCAGGGAAGCAATGCCCTGCCGGGCCAGATCCCGTGCGGTCTCCCGTGTCGCCAGTCCCCAACCGGCGCGCGGCGTGCCGCCTGCGGTCAGGAACAGGATCGCGCGTCCGCGCCGGGCGTGTTCTTCCGGTTCGCACCAGGTGCCGACCAGGGTGCCCCGGCGTCCGAGCGTCACGACGTCCTCGCAGAACCCCAGACCCGTCACACGGGCCGAAAGCCCAGCCGGCAATCCGTCGCTTGGCGCGGCAGCGGCAGCAGAAGCAGAAGGGACAGGCGACGGCGCACTGGGAAGCGTCTGGCGCACCCATTTCCCGATGGCCGCAAGGTCTGCCAGCGGAGGTGTCGAGAGGGTCGGGTCGGTTACCAGGTCGTCATAGCCAGCAAACGGTACACTGGCCGCGCCGGTGGAGTTGGCCAGCAGTGCTGTAGCAAAGTCTTCTTCTCCCGTTCGTCCCGGACGCGGCAGGCACAGGACCGGGCATTTGCACGGAATAGCGGCTTCGCCAAGGCTTGCCGCCCTGATGTCGCGCGAAAGCCCTTCGCTCATGGCAAGGCCGGCGACGCTCATTGCGGCCCCTTCGGGCAGTTCGGGCGCGATCCGGGTGCGCTCGGCAATCATCGCGCCGCGAATCTGCGCCTCGCGCAGGTAAAGCCGTCCGGACAGCAGCGGTGCCATGAGCACGAGGGCGCCGATACTCTGGCGGTTGCGTGCCATCCGTCGTGCCGCCAACAGCGTGCCGAGGCCGAGGCCGGCCAGAACGATCTGCTCCGCTCCCGTTTCCCGCTGCAGCGCCTCGATTGCGGCATCCAGTGCTGTGTCCAGCATGTCGATGCCGGTTACCGCTTCCGGGGCAATCGCCGACCCGCCCATTCCCGGCAGATCGAACCGCAGCACCGGATAACCCTCGCGCGCCAGCAACTCCGCCAGAAGGCGCATGCTGCGTCTTGCACAAAGACCCTCATAGCCCCAGTCCTCGATCAGCACCACGCCGGTCAGTCCGGCTGGACCAAGCAGCAGGGCTGGGGATCCATCAAGGGCGAGGGGCCGCGGCCGCAATTGGCTGTCAGAGGGAGCGGTCATGGGTGGGGTCCAGGTGTTATCGGGTACTGCGAAGGCCGGGAAGGGAGGCGGTCATCGACGCACATTGCGGAATTTCTCCAGCGCTTCCTAGCACATGAGGCTCCAGTACATCCATCTGTGGCCGATCCTGACCGCCGCGTGTCGCCGGCTGGATCGACAAGGGGTAGTCGCCCCACCAGTCTCCAGCCGCCCAGTAGGTCCAGCCGATCCAGGTGTCCGGGTTGGCGTTGATGAAACCGGTCATCTCGTCAATTGCCGTAAGGCAATCGGGGGAGGATGTGCCGCCGAACTCGCTCAGGATGGCCCGCTTGCCGGATTCCGTGAGCCAGTCCGTCACCCTTTGCAAGGCATCAATGGCTATGTCTTTTGCCGGGCAGGTACGATTGGTACCGGAAAAATCTTCGTCCGGATACTGATGGATGTCATAGGCATAGTTGTCGAGCGGATCGACAACCCCGTTCATCACCTGCGCATTGCTGCCGCCATTCTGCTCGGCATGCCAGTGGTAGGCGCTGGTCCATATCGTCCCGGGGACGAGGATCATGTTGTCCGCGCCGGTCGCTCGGATCGCGGCAATGCCGGCATTGGCGGAGGGTAGCCAGAAAGCGGCATCCATAAAGTCCGGTTCGTTCTGCAGCAGGAAGATGATGTCGTTGTCGCTTGCGTAGAGACTGGCCAATCTCCGCCAGAAATCCGCAAAGGCGCTCGCAGGGACTTCGCGGGAGCCGATTTGTTTGCCGAAGTGGCGCGCATTGGTGTGCGGCGACAGGATGACCTTGAAGCCCATGCTTTTCGCCGTCGCGACACTGTCGACGAGCGGCTGCAGTTCGTTCATGTCGAAGGGGTTGTACAGCACCGGTTGCAGTCGTTCCCATTTGAAGGGAAACCGCACCACATTCATGCCCTTGCCTGCCAGGTAAGTCAGGGTTTCTCGCGTCGGATAGAAATGCGTGGTCCCGAGTTTGCCGATTGTGTCGCCGAACTCGGCACCGGCCACATTGGCTCCGCGCAGGCACTGGGCGGCACGGGCTGCCTCGGAAGACGAGAGCATCAGACATGAGGCCAGCCCGATCGATGCTGCGGTTGCAACCCTGGCCCAACGCTGGTTCATCGAGTTTGCTCCTCAGGATCCGGCTCATCGCGGCTTGAACGCCAGCGACGCAAGGCGACGAATACGGTTGTCGCCATCGTGTCTACCCCGACCTGTTTCAGGGTCCAGTTCCGGCAGATCACCAGAACGGCAAGGCCATGCACCAGACCGGCAATCGCAACCCCCGCCATTCCCAGGTAGATGCCCATCAGGACAAGTGCTGCAACATAGACCGCAAAGACAACACTGCGCATGGCGAGGAAATAGCGTTCCCCGCCGCCGATCATCATCAGATTGGTCCCTGGGCCAAAGAAGGCATGGGTAAGCGGTGCCAGACACAGGATGGCAAGCACTTCAAAGTGATCGGCAAAAGAGGGTTCGAACAGTGACAGGGCAAACTTGCCGATCAGCATCATGAAGCCGAAGGCAAGGCAGGTTCCCACGAAGCTTGCGGCAGACAGCAGCGAGACCAGACGTTGAGCGCCCGGCACATCGCGTTCCTGCAGCTTTGCAGAAACCATTGGAACACCGATCGTATCAATGATCGTGACCGGCAGCATCAGCAGCGCGGCAAGCCGGAAGGCCACAAAGTAGAAGGCCGCAGCCTCGAGGCTGAGGAAGATGCCGATCAGGATCGTTTCGAGATAAAGCGCTGCCGAGACGAAGAAGCTGTTCGCGGTGAAGAACAGGCTTTCCTGCGTCCAATTCGAACGGGTCTCCGCGTCGAGCCCTGATGTTCTGGCCTTGAGGAACCCAAATCCCTCGATGCCCACAAGCCGGTAGGCCTGATAGCCGACAACCGCGACAAGCAGCACCGTAACGACTTCCATCGCCCTGGCGCCGGAGGTCAGAAGACCGGTATATGCCGCGAGCGGCAAGGCAATGAGTGACAGGATGCGCCAGATGTTTTCCCGTGGCGTTAGCGCGAGGCCAATGTTTCCGCGTACGCGGAAATAGTACTGCATGTACTCGCTTATAGAAAAAACACAGGCGAAGATCAGGGCAATCGGCAAAGCATCATACTGATGCGGGACATCGACAGCAAAGAACTGGACTGCCGCTGCGGCGATCAACATCACGGCGATGCCCGACGCGATCCACTTCATGTTTGTGAACAGCAGATTGCGGTTGAGCGCAGCATGCTCGGGGCCGTCATTGCTGCGGAAGTGTTTCAGCAGCAGGACGTTCTGGCCAAGCACCAGGACAAGGCCGAGGGACGAGCCAACAGAGAACAGAAAATTGTAGAGACCGTATTCCTCGATCGACAGCACCCGGCTTGCCATCAGAAGGACAGCAAAGCTGAGTACGGGAGAGGCCATCCGGCTGAAGAAGGACCAGACGAATTCCTTGAGATTAACCTTGGAGCGCAAGGACGAAAGGAGACTCATCGCGTCTGGAACTTTCTCGCAAGCTGTTCGCGGTGGCCATGCCGTGTCATCACGTCACCGAGGAAGGTCCTGAACTCGACGCCAAGATGATCCGGAAGATAACCGTGCGCGGAGGCAAGCGCGCCGCGCGACAGTCGCTCATAAGTGGTTGGGGACCCGGCCAGCCGCAAGATCGCTTCCCGGAGTGCCCCGGCATCTGCCGGCGGGACATGGAAGCCGTTCACACCATCCGCGATGTTCTCGGCGACACCGCCAATGCTCGTCGAAATCACCGGCACCGCATGGGCGAAGGCCTCGATGGAGGCCCGTCCAAAAGCTTCGCGTCCAATCGAAGGGTAAACGAGCACGTCGATTTCCTTGAGGTATTCGTCCGCTTTTACCCAGCCGTAAAAAATTGTCCGGTCAGCCGGGAAACGACGGCGGACTTCTTCGCCATAATTGTCCCGTTCCGCTCCCTCGCCAGCGATATGGAACTCGACATTTGCGTCTGCAGGCATCATGGCTGCAGCATCGCCAAGATAGGCCACGCCCTTGAAATGGCTGTGCAGGCCGAGGAAGCCGACCCGCAGGGGCCGGTCGGCCGGGAACGGACGGGGCGTCTCGGCAAACAGGCGCGGCAGGACGGCCGGAATGCGTTTCATGATGGCATTGGGAAAATATCCTTCTGCCATATGCCTGTTCAGGACGTCCTGGCTTTCGCCAACGACGCCGTCGACGTAGCGGGTAAAGAATCTCTTTCCAAGTGAGCTGGCTTTGCAGGAACCGCACTGGCGCGTGCAGTTCTGCGAATTCTTCTGCATCACCGAGTTCCAGCACATCAGAAACGAGTTGAACGCCGTATGCGCGACCGGCAGGCCGGCGAGCTTTGCCGCAGCCCAGCTGGCCACGTTGATGTTCTCGATGCTGACCGTCATCAGCATGTCGGGTTTTACTTCCGCAATCTGCCGCCGCATTGCCGACAGCGCGAAGGGATTGCCATTTTCCAGAAGGTGCCAGATCGGCTTCTTCCAGTTTGGCCGCCGTTTCAGATAGTCCCAATAGATGTTCGGGCTCTTGATCCGCCGCACCGGGATGCCCTGCACTTCGCCCAGTTCGTTGCGGTCTCCGACATTGACGACAGTGACGTCAATTCCCTGGCCTTGCAGCATCTTGGCAAGCATGAACGAGGACGTCTGGGCACCGCCTGGCAGGTTCGGGGGGAAGGCAGCACAGGCCATCAACAGTCGCATCTCGGTCAAGCCCTCCAGCAAGTTCGCTGTGCGCATCCTAGGAGGGGAGTGTTGAGGAACGGTAATTCTGCCGGAAATTTAATCAAATCAAAAATATGTAACCGTTTGTCTATGTGAAAGTTAATTATGAGATAATCTGTAAATACACAAAAATTTAACGTTAGTTTTGAATTAAGAAATCGAACGAGAGTTTGGGAAGAATATTTAAAACCAATGGATCAATGCTTGCACTCAGATCAAAGGACGTAAGGCTGGCTTTGGCAGCGCTGTCGGCCCGGTAGGAGGACATGATGCGAACCCTCACCCCGAAGGGGACGGCAAAGGCTCGCTTGAAAGCTCTGGCGAAGACCGGCCTGTCGACGCTGCTCGTGTCTTCTGGCGCAGATCGCCTGATCGGCCGTCGGTACGGCGGGCAGGGTGTGATCCTGATGTTTCATGAATTCGTCCGCTCCGCTGAGAATACCCTGGGGCAGGGGTGTCCGGTCGACGACTTTGACGCCATTCTTGCGGCCCTTCGGGCGTCCGGACGTGAATTCGTCGGTGCCGACGAAGCTCTTCGTCGGCTAACAAACCCCAAGGCCCGTCCGTTCGTGGTCCTGACCTTTGACGATGGTTACCGGTCGAATATCGATCTGGCATTGCCGGTCATGGAGCGTTTCGCCGCGCCGGCGACGATTTTCGTTCCGACAGGCATGGTCGACCGGACCATCAATGCCTGGTGGCTCGGGTTGCGCGAGCTCGCCGTAACCTGTGACGTGATCCATATGGAGCCGATGGGGCTCAAGCTTGAGTGCCGTGATCTGCGTTCGAAGCAGGCCGCGCTCGAATCCATGACGGCCTGGGTCTGGCAGGATTTCGCCCGGGCGGACCTGCTCGCGCCGGTCTTTGCCGCCCATGGGGTGTCCATGCCGGATCTCGTTGACCGGCTGGCGCTGGATGAGGCCGGCATACGGGCTGCAGATCGCCATCCTCTGGTCGAGATCGGGGCCCATACCACCACGCATCGCGCCCTGCGGCTGCTGGACGATGCCGAGGTTGAAACGGACATCGGTGACAACAAGCGCTATCTCGAAGCCCTGCTCGGCCGGCCCGTCGACTGGTTCGCCTATCCCTATGGCCCCCCCTCCATCGGCGGCACCAGGGAAGCGAACATCGTGCGAAAGCTGGGTTTCCGGGCAGCTGTCACAACCGATCCCGGCAGTCTGTTCCGGCCGCATCTGGATGCGCCCTATCTTCTGCCACGCCAGAATGGTGAGGTGCCGGCAAGCCCGGTTTCCCATGCTCTGGCCGGCGCCAATGGTGCCTTCCGCGCCCTGTCCACCCGTTTCGGTGCTCCCCATGACTGCCCGGAGATCTCAAATGACCATTGATCGCGCTCTGCTCGATGCAGTCGACCTGGCGCAGCCGCCCTTTGTCGGGCGCACCATCGTGCATGTCGTGCGTCAGTTCTATCCGATGGTCGGCGGTCTTGAGGATTTCGTCCGCAATCTCGTCCGCCGGCAGACCGATCGCTTTGACCGTGTCCGGGTTGTGACATTGGACCGGCTGTTCATCGAGCCGGACAAGCATCTGCCACAGCGGGAAACCCTTGATGGTGTCGAGATTTGCCGCATTCCGTTTCGTGGCTCGCCGCGGTATCCGCTCGCCCCTTCGGTTCTCTCCCAGCTCCAGGGCGCTGACATCATTCACGTTCATGCCGTCGATTTCTTCTTTGACTTCCTGGCGCTCACCTCCCTCGCCCGTCACACCCCGATGGTTGCCACCACCCATGGCGGCTTCTTTCACACGGCCAGTTACCGGCAGCTCAAGTCGCTCTGGTTCAACAGCGTGACCCGGACTTCTGCGAGCCGCTACAAGGGCATGGCCTGTTGCAGCGAGAGCGACTTTGCCCGATTTGCAACGATTGCGCCCACTCGCGTCCGCCTTATCGAGAACGGTGCGGATCTGGAGAAGTTCGGGTCCGCAAGCGCTGAAAACCCAAGCAAGGGTCTCATCACCATCGGTCGGTTCTCGCACAACAAGCGGCTCGACCTGCTGCTCGACATGATGCAGCAACTGGCCCGCCGCGACCCGGACTGGCGTCTGCATATCGCAGGCTCAGCGTCGGACTGGAGCGCGGCCGATATCCGGCAGATGATTGACGCGCGCGGCCTTGGTGCCTCGGTGGCCTTGCATGTCGGCCCGTCAAACACCCAGATCCGCGAGATCATGCAGCAGTGCAGCCTGTTTGTAAGTGCTTCGGAATATGAGGGCTTTGGCATTGCCCTGATTGAGGCCCTGAGTGCCGGCCTGGTACCGATCGTCGAGCCCAACGCGGCCTTTCAGTCTCTGGCGCACAAGCATGACATGGTCGCCCTGGCACGCTTTGCCGACCCGGCGGCAGCGGCGGTGAGCGTCGAGGCTGCCTTTGCCGCCCTGGAGGGTGGAGGTTCCGGGCTGCGCGCGGCTGCGATTGCGTCTTCCGGCCAGCATGGCTGGGCGCAGACGGCTCAGCTCTATGAGGATCTCTACCGGACGGCGCTCGCCTGACGGGCCGCGGCTCGCCATCGCCACGGCTGTGTTTGTCCCTTGCGTCCCCGACCCGGGGCCATGAATGGCTGCGGCCGCACAGAGCCGCCGTTCCGCTGCCAGGCATCGACCGCCCCGGCACAGAGCCAGAGCAGGCCGCCGGTCTTGATCGTTGAAAGCGAATAGGAAACGATCAGCAACAGGCAGATATAGACGACAAGCAGGACCTTGAACTTCCATCCTTCGTCATTGCGCATCGGGGCGTAGATATAGATCGCCCAAAGCCCCATGAGGCCGATGGCGCCGGTCTGGAACAGGGCAAAGGCATAGCCGCTGTCGGACAGATAGGTGGCGTTGGTCGAGATGCCGAGAATGCCGCGCCAGTCGAGTTTCATCAGCAATTGGCCGGAGTAGAGCCAGCGCCCGGTCATGGTGTCGTCCCAGCCGATCCGGTTGGCTGCCGCAGCATAGATCATCAGTGCGATGACAATGGCAATCGGCGCCAGCAGCATCAGGATCCGGGGT
This sequence comes from Pannonibacter sp., assembly GCF_051860505.1. Lineage (NCBI taxonomy): Bacteria > Pseudomonadati > Pseudomonadota > Alphaproteobacteria > Hyphomicrobiales > Stappiaceae > Pannonibacter > Pannonibacter sp. The sequence goes on from NZ_JBHYDX010000012.1 coordinate 75,970, forward strand.
GTCGTCCGGTGCAGCGGGGCAACGACAAAGAAGAGCAAGGAGACAAACATGCCAAAGCGCGCATCGCACAGGATGATCAGTGTGAAGGCGATGCCGATCAGCAGGTAGCGATGCTGCATGTCCTTTCGGAAGACGCCCCAGAGCACGAGAAACGCCCCGAAATTGCCCATTGATACCGGCTCAAGGAAAACGGACGAGACCCGGTGAGCGCCAAGGAAGCCAAAGAAGTTCCGGCCCCCGTAGCGCACGCCACTGTGAAAGAGGGCATTGTCCTCGCCAAGGAAGTTCGTGTCAGCGGTGATGGTTCCGCGCGCGACGTAATATTCAAAGATGTTCACATTGGCGAGATAGAAATCGAGCAGCAGGAACTCGAACAGCCCGACAGCCAGAACAAGAAGCGCGGACCACAGGACGATCTGGTCGACTTTCCGGATATCCCTTATCTGGAGCCCGACGAAATAGAAGATGATCGGCACGAGCGCGTCACGCACCGACTTCGGGTCCATCTGTGCCCGGAGCGCCATCAGCATGAACATATAGGCAAGGTAGAGCGTGATCAGGGTGTAAAGACCTGCGCGCCGGGTCATGGCCAGCCCCATGGCCAGCCCGGTCAAGGCCAGTTCGCTCAGCACGACATGGTTCTGGGAAATGCCCATGACCTTGGTGTTGACGAAGGCCAGACCGAGGTTGAACAGCAGGGTGCCGAAAATCACCGCATAGACAAGGACAAGCCAGACCGGTCCCCGGTCCTCAGGCTGGGGAGCGGAGAGCAGTGTCACGCGCGCGTCAGGCGGCCTCAAGAACGACATTGCCAATCACCCGCTCCTGCCAGGGTTGCAGGTAGGCCAACGTGCGGTCGAGATCGGCCATCCGCGTCACGCCGAGCTGGCTGACAAGCACGATCGCGTCGCAGTTCTTCAGCAGGACCGGGAGGATCGGATTGCTTTCGGTGGATCCGCAGTCGATCAGCAGGAAGTCCTGCCCGTCTTCGGTGAACATTGCTGGGCCGGCATACTTGCGCCGATCATCCAGCCGCTCGACGCTGACATAGCGCGACAGTGCATGTGGCTCCGCTTGACCTCGCCTTGAGCGGTCCTCCAGATCCCGTCCGCGATCCTCGTTGTAGCGCCGACCGGTGGTCCGCCGCTGTTCCAGCGCTTTGCTTGCCTTGCTCGGTTGCGGCAGTGCATGGGCGAGCAGGACTTCTTCGTTCATGTCGTAGAGCGACGCGGCGATGCCCCGGGTCACTTCCGTGGTCTCGATGGCGGTCGTGGTCTTCAGCACGAGAATATTGGCAGGCAGATCCTCGCCGAGCGCGTAGCGCAAGGCATAGGCAACACGGCTGAGGCCGAGGTCAGCCGCATCCGACAAAAGCTGCGGCGCGGTGTCCTGTTTGCGGCCGAAGAGACCTGAGCGCCCCTTGCGCAAGTCCTGCAGCGGCAGGTTGGTCAGCACTGGCGCGCCGGTCCAGTCCACCAGTTCCCGCTCCGAGTTGAGGCGCCCGCTGAGGATCTCAAGCCCCACGGTGACGCCTGAAGCAAGTGCAATGCCGAAGATCCCCGCTGCTGCGACCAGGATGAGAGCCGAAGGGCCTCCTGGCGCCAGCGGCGGCTGGGCAGCCGAGAGTATGCGGGAATTGGTTGCCTGCACGTCCTGCTGCTCGGAGAGTTCCTGCGCCCGCTTCATGAACAGCTGATAGACGCCGCGCTTGGTGTCGGCATCCGCTTCCAGCTGGCGCAGCTCGATCTGTGCCTTGTTCTGGTCGGAGTTGGCCACCTTGAGCTGTCCGATCCGGGCTTCCAGTCCGGACAGGTTGGCCTGGGCGCGTTCATAGTCGGAGCGGATGTTGCGCTGGATGCGCGACAATTCGTCCGAAATCAGCCGGCGGGTGTTCTGCAACTGCGCTGCAAGCTCGCGCATCTGCGGATGATTGGCACCGAGCGTGGTTGCCGCGCGGGCTTCTCGCTCGGCGAGCGAGGCATACTGGACCCGCAGCGAACTCAGGACTGTGTTGGCGACATCGACTGGGATGGCCCCGGCCTCGACGTCCGCCGCGCTCAGCCTTCGCACCAGATCGAAGGTATTCTTTGCTTTCTCGAGGTCCACGCGCGCCTGGGTCAGCTGCGTGTTGAGGTCCTGCAACTGCTGGTCCTCGACGAGGCCGCGCTGGGTCGTGGCGATCAAGTCATTGTCTGCGCGGTATTTTTCAACGGCGGCTTCTGCCTGTTCAACCTGCCGGGCCAGTTGTTCGGCCTGGGCCTGCAGTGATTGACTGGTGCGCTGCAGACCTTCCGAGCGCGCCTTTTGCGTCTCATCGAGATAAGCTTGCGCGGTCGCATTGGCGATTTCCGCCGCCCGGATCCGGTTTGGATGGGTCGCAATGATCTGGAACACGAAGGTCCGGTCCACCCGGCTGACCTGCAGCGTCTTCCGCAGGGCCTCGACCAGGCCGGACAGTGCCTCGTCAGTGCCTTTCGGCGGGAACAGGAATGGCAGCAGCCGCTGGCGCAGGCCGGGACCGGAGAAGGCCGGATCGTTCTTCAGGTCCAGTTTCTCGACGACCTGGGTGAGTACAGGGTTGGACATCACGACAAAGGCCTGGCTGTCGACGTCCAGGCTCTCCAGCGGCGATGCCCCGTCGCGGCCGGAAAAGTCCCGCCCCAGGATTTGGGCGCTGGGCGGCTCGACCAGCAACTCCGCCGATGCACTGTACAGCGGCGTCCTGACCAGAGCATAGGCAAGGGCAAGGGCAATGAAAAGCGCTGGCACAAGCACCAGCCATCGCGCCTTTCGGGCCAGAATTGCTGGAATGTCAGAGACTTCGACCATGGTCAGCGACCGCTCACGCAACTGCCCCGGCACCTGTGGCGAGGCCCAAGAAAGGCTAAAACCGGTCGCGTCCGATGCGCGTCCTCTTGCCGTGACAATGGGGAAACATGATTAACAAGTGGCAAATTCAGGGGGCAGCGGCTGGCACATTGAAAAATCTGACAGGACGGTTGCCTTTCCTTCCGCAAATCCTTAAACGAAAGTTAACGTGACTGTTCGAGTTTTAAAAAGTAAGTTGACGCGGCATTTACAGTATAAATCTGAAAAAATCCAATTTAATCCGTTATTCACTGGCTTTGAGGCATCTTGCTGATCCAACGAGAATAATAAATTCAGGTGAGGCGTAGATGTTGATGTCCAGCTTGAATCTGGGTGCTCCAGTAGGGTCCGGGATTACCCGGATCGGTCCGCTCGGAATTCATAAGCTTACCCGCGCTCAAGCTGTCGATATGATGCGCAGTGCTTTGCTTCTGCGCATGAAAATGGATGTCGGCATCTGCAACGCCAACACCGTTCTGCAGGCGATGGACAATCCGGCCTACGCCCGGACCCTGTCCCGCATGACGCTGTTCAATGATGGCATTGGCGTCGACATCGCCAACCGGGCGCTGACGGGTTCATCCTTCCCGGCGAACCTCAATGGCACGGACCTGATCCCGTTCATCCTCCATACCATCGGCTTGCCGCTGCGCATCTATCTGCTTGGTGCAAAGCCCGATCCTGTCGCGCGCGCTGCCGGGCATATCGAGGAAAACTATCCAGGCCACCACATCGCCGGATATCGCGACGGGTATTTCGGGCCAGATGAACTCGATGCCGTGATTGCGGACATCAACGCATCCAAGGCCGATCTGCTGCTGGTGGCCATGGGTAACCCTCGCCAGGAACAGTTCATCGTCGACAACCGGGCTCGGCTCAACCCGACGATCTGCATCGGTGTCGGAGCCTTGTTCGACTTTCTCTCCGGGGATGTCGTCCGGGCGCCAAAGTTCCTGCAGATGGCTGGTCTTGAATGGCTGTTCCGCCTGATGCAGGAGCCGCGCCGTCTCGGCAAGCGTTATACGGTCGGCATCTATCGCTTCCTGGCGGCCGTTTGGCGGTTGCGGGCCGAGGCACGGCGCGCCGCCGAACTGGAAGGCCGTCGTCGCACCCCGCCAATCCTCTGACTGACGGATGCCCTCGCGCTTTGTCGGCTTGCCCCAGCGACCTGTCGCTTTGGGTGAGGCTTCGCGACGCTTCCCCGCTTGGCCCGGCGGTCGGGGGGGGCTAAAACATCAGGCATGAACACTGCCTTGAACGGATTCTCCTTAGCCAACAGCCTGCCGGTCTTTGAGCCGGGCTGGGTCTGGCTGGCCGGCGCTGGACCGGGTGATCCGGGCCTGATCACGTTGCATGCGCTGAATGGCCTGCGTCAGGCCGATGTGGTCGTCTATGACGCCCTGGTCGATGCCAGTATCCTGTCCTTTGCGAAGGACGGCGTCCTGCTCGATTTCGCCGGCAAGCGCGGTGGCAAACCAAGCCCGAAGCAGCGTGACATCACCCTGAAACTGATCGATTATGCCCGCTCCGGCAAACGGGTGCTGCGCCTCAAGGGGGGAGATCCCTTTGTCTTCGGTCGAGGCGGAGAGGAAGCCCTGGCGCTGGCCGGAGCCCATGTTCCGTTCCGGGTCATTCCCGGCATCACCGCCGGTATTGGCGGCCTGGCTTATGCCGGTATTCCGGCGACACATCGTGACACCAATCAGGCAGTGACATTCCTGACCGGTCATGACCAGAGCGGGCTGGCGCCTGACGCCATTAACTGGAAGGGCATTGCTGAAGGCTCTCCGGTCATCATCATGTATATGGCGATGAAGCATCTTTCCCAGATTGCCGGCGAATTGATGGCCTGTGGACGATCCGGTGAAGAACCTGTGGCCATTGTGTGCAATGCGTCGCTGCCCCAGCAAAGCGTCCTGGAGACGAGCCTTGCCTGCTGTGCGGCAGATGCCGCCTCGGCATCGCTCGAGCCGCCGGCGATCGTCTGCGTCGGCGAGGTGGTGCGCTTGCGCGCCGGTCTGGACTGGCTTGGGGCTCTGGCCGGCCGCACGCTGACCGGCGATCCGCTCGGTCTCGGTGATCCGCTGCAAAGCCTGGGTGCTGCGGAATGAGCAGCCTTTCCGAGTTGGACCGGTCAGAAAGTGGCGCACCCGCGCTGATGTTGGCCGCCCCGACCTCCGGTGCCGGCAAGACAACCCTGACCCTCAGCCTGCTGGGAGCATTGCGCGCGGGCGGGCTCAAGGTCCGCGCCGCCAAATGCGGGCCGGATTACATTGATCCGAAGTTTCACGAGGCGGCCAGCGGCGCACCGTCTGTCAATCTCGATCCGTTTGCCATGCCGCCAGCGGTCCTCAAGAGCCTGGCCAGCGCGCAGGCGCGCGGCGCTGATCTTCTGATTGTAGAAGCCGCCATGGGCCTGTTTGACGGCGCCAGTGACGGGGCGTCCAGCGCTGCGGATGTGGCAGCCGCGCTCAATATTCCAGTTGTCCTCGTGGTCGACTGTTCCCGACAGGCGCAGTCCGTTGCAGCGCTCGTGCGCGGGTTCCGCGATCACCGTGCGGACGTTCAGGTTGCGGCGGTGCTTCTGAACCGGGTCGGCAGTGCCCGGCATGGCGAGATGTTGCGTGCAGCCCTTGACCCGCTCGGTCTGCCGGTGCTGGGCTTGCTGCCTCGCCGGGACACTTTAGCCTTGCCGGAGCGCCATCTGGGTCTGGTTCAGGCGGAAGAAAACGCCGATCTCGCCGGCTTTATTGCTGGTGCCGCGAAACTTGCCGCAGAAACAGTCGACCTCAGCGCCCTTGTTGCCCTGGCCCGTCCGATGCGGCCATCCGCTGATCCGGCACCGGTCCTGTTGCCGCCGCCGGGTCAGCGGATTGCCGTTGCCAGGGACGTGGCCTTCACCTTTGCCTATCCGCATGTGCTGGACGGCTGGCGCCGCTCCGGAGCGGAAATCCTGCCGTTTTCGCCGCTTGCGGATGAAGCTGCGAATGCGTCTGCCGATGCTGTCTATCTGCCGGGCGGCTATCCGGAACTGCATGCCGGCCGGCTTTCTTCGAACCAGCGCTATCGCGCCTCGATCCGCGCTGCCGCCTCCCGCAATGTGCCGGTTTTTGGCGAATGCGGTGGCTATATGGTCCTGGGGCAAGGGCTCATTGATGCGGTCGGCGAACGCCATGAGATGCTGGGCCTCCTCCCGCTGGAAACAAGCTTCGCCGCCCGAAGGTTGCATCTGGGGTACCGCCGTCTGACTGCTCTGGCCGACTTGCCGTTCCAGGGACTGGGCACTGGCTCCCGCCTGAAGGGCCATGAGTTCCACTACGCCAGCATCCAGCACGAGGGGCAGGCCGGGCGCCTGTTCGCGGCTACAGACGCCCTTGGGGATCCGCTTGCGGACATGGGGCTGGTTGACGGCGCGGTCATGGGTTCTTTTGCCCATCTGATCGCCTGAGGCTGGGGATCAGATCTCCGGCGCATGGCCGATTGCGACCAGATCCAGCGGGCCGGGGGCGGCTGCCAGAGCCACGGTCGCCCGCTCGCTCTTGCGCTTGTCAAGGATGAGCCCTCCCTGCGGCCCGCTGCCTGCCAGCGCTGCCCCTTCGCTGACGCCGTGACAGCCGGTCTGTGCGAATACCAGGTCCGAGGGATTGGCCAGCCTGGGCGTTTCGCGCTCCAGGTCCTCTGCCGAAAAGACCCGCAAGGGCACGGCGAAATGCTGCGCCAGCGCGATCAGCGCCGGTGCGCCGGCCTTGCGATCAAGGCTTGCGACGGCGGCCAGTGTTCCCGCCGCGATGTCGGCTTCCCGAAGTGCAGCTTCGGCCAGCGCGATCAACTCGTCGGCCCTACATGTTTGGCTGCAACCGGCGCCCAATACGACCCGGCGCGGGTGATAGACAAGACAGGTCGGTGAGCCGGTCAACGGGGCCGTTGTTGCGCAGAGCGTGATATCGGCGCTGTCATCGAATGGCAGGCCCATGGCGACGAGCCAGGGGGCATCGCCCTCGATCCGCACCGGTGCTCCCGCATAAAGCTCAGCCATGACAGGGGCGGCGTCCTGTGGATTGGCCAGGCACCACCCGGCCGGCGGCTGGTCGAGCGCCAGCGCCAGCACCGGATTGCCGGGAGCGGTGATCGCGGCCTGTCCACCCAGAACAGCGGCAAGATGACGGGCAAGCGCGTTGCCGCCGAATGCCGCACCGACGAGAGGCACCACGCTTGTCCCATCCTCCGAGACAGCAACGATGGGCGATGCCCTGCTTCCGGCCTGGAGCAGCGGTGCGATCGCCCGGATCAGCAGTTCTGCCGGACACAATGCGATGATCGGCACCCGGGCCGCAAACAGTCCGCGTATATGGTCGATCGTGTCGCTGAACTGGGTGTCTGCATCCGGAAGCCGCCCGGCCAAGGCCTGCAGGCTGGCCCCTGGAAGCGCGGCTTCAATGCGCCGGGCTGTCGGCAAGGCAGCGGCAGTCATGACGAGGACAACGGGGGAAGCCGTCACGCGCCACATCCCTTCACGTTCCGGATCACGGCAATCGCTTCCGGTCGCGGGGAGATGCGGGAGGAGGCGCACCGTACCATTTGCGGGGGACCATCAACTGTCACCGGACTTTTCTTCCCGAAGCGAGGGCAGGCGTTTGGCCCGGATCGTGAGGTCGCCGGGGCGCGGCGTCTGGCCCGTGCCGCCGGGGGCGGTTATCACATTGGTATGGGACTTCTTGCCCCGTGCCTTGCGCGGCGCCTCGCCATCAGGTGATCCCCCTTGGGACAGGAACCCGCGCGAGCGCAGACCCGGCGTCTGCGGTGCGGACAGGCGCGGCTTTCCGGGCGTCGTCTCGGCAACATCTGTGGCGGGTTCACCAGGCATGTCAGGGCCACCATAGGGCCGCATCTCCTTGCGCCCCGGCGTCACCGTGGTCCGTTGGATCCGCCGTGCCATGTCAGTCTCCTGCGCGTTGCACATCATGCCCGTCCTTGTGCGACATCCGGGCCTGTCCTGCAAGCAAGCGCGGCGAAGGGCGGGGCCGCGTCCCACAGGCATTGCCCACAGACATTGCCTACCGACATTGGTTCGCCAGTGTTGTTCCAATTCCTGCTTCTATCGATAGACTGCCGGATTTGAGCCGGGACGAGATCAAGCAGGGGGAACCCATGGCGACATTGAAACTCATCAGCGATGTGGAAGCCAGTCCACGGGTTGCGGCGGTGTTCGACGATATCCGCAGGACGCGCAACTCGGATTTCATCAATAACTTCTGGCGCGCACTGGCGTTTGATCCGCAAGGGCTGGAGCGCACCTGGGCAGAGGTCAAAGCTGTGATGACGGCGCCCGGCAGCATTGATCCCCTGACGCGCGAAATGATCTACATTGCCGTCTCGATTGCCAATGGCTGCAGTTACTGTGTCCACTCGCACACGGCGGCAGCCCGGGCAAAGGGCATGACGGATGATCAGTATGGCGAGTTGCTTGCGGTGGTCGGGCTGGCGGCCAGGACAAACCATCTCGCCACCGCGCTTCAGGTTCCCGTCGATGCTGCGTTTGTCGCAGAAGCCGCTGGCTAACCTGAAAATAATTGCAAATCCCGGGTGCCCCTGTCGCATTCCGGCGATATGGTTGGTTGAGGCCGCATTGAAGCGGTGTCGCGCAGAAGGAAGTCGTTGATGGGCCGTCACATGGTGTTGACCGCGATCGCTAAGGATCGCCCCGGTCTTGTGGATGCTTTGGCCGATGTCATCTCCGCAGCAGGCGGCAACTGGCTGGAAAGCTCCATGGCCCGGCTTGGCGGCGAGTTCGCCGGCATCGTCAGCTTCGAGGTTCCCGACGACCGTGCGGCCACGCTGGAAAGCGCCCTAGCTGCACTGTCCAGCGAAGGTATTGCCGTGACCTTGCGGACTGGCATGCCGGATGTCGAGGAGCCTGGCCGGACTGTTCGCCTGGACCTCGTCTGCCAGGATCAGCCGGGCATCCTGCGGGCTGTTACCCGGGTGATTGCCGCAGAAAACGTCAGCATCGAGACGCTCGAGACCCTTGTCGGGCCGGGATCGATGTCAGGCGAGATGCTGTTTCGTGCGTCCGCTGACCTGCGTCTGCCTGCCGGCGCCGATGTCGGACGGTTGCATGACGCCATCCAGGCCATCGCGGCCGATCTGATGGCCGACATCGACATGAACGAGGAAGAGGGCTGAGGCTCTCGGACGGCCGCTTGCAATCAGATCGCGATGCTGGGCAGGCGCCCGCCACCGATCTGGATCTCGCCGGTTTCGGGATCGAATGCGAAATGTGAGGCATTGTTGACAAGTTGGGCGATGTGGCCGAAGGCGGTCACGTCGTCAAAGGTCACTCTGTGCTTTTCACGGGTGCGGGCCATGGCAAACTCGATCACGTAGGATCGCTGCTGTGGGTTTATGTAAAACCCGAATCCCAGGATTGCTTCTGCTGCCATGATGCCCTCGCTTCCTGTGAGGAATTTAAACCTGCGCGCGTAAAATCCTTAAGCTTCGCGTCATTCATGTTCAAGTTAATTATGCCGGGCTTTCGTTCTGGAGAGGTTCAGGCATCCGGACGCCTTCGTCGCTTCAGGCGGCGACAGTCCAGTTCTCTGCATCCTCGCGCGCGCCGATAAGGGCCAGGCCCTTGGCGACAGATGACAATTCCTCGCCGCCGCTCAGGCGCTCCGGCCCGAAGCGGCGCGCGAACAGCGCCCGGATTGCCGGCACGAAAGAGGTGCCGCCGGTCAGGAACACCTTGTCCACGTCCATGGGGCCAAGGCCGGCCGCATCCAGGGTTCGCATCAGCGTCTCATCGATTCGCGTCAGGTCATGTTCGATCCAGGTCTCGAAATCGGCCCGGGTCACGCGTTCGGCAAAGTTGGCCCCGATCGGTGCAAAGCGGATCTCGGTTTCCTCGGCAAAGGACAGCCGGGCCTTGGCCTCCGACACGGCCTTGTACAGCGGGTAGCCCTGATCGGTTTCAACCAGATCGATAAACAGTTCGATCTTGTCATCATCGACGCAGGACGACAGCATCTTCTTCAGTTCGCGGTAATCCGCCGAGGCCTTGAACACCGACAGCAAATGCCAGTGGGCGAAGTTCGAGAACAGGTTCGGCGGCACCTCGAGCAGCTTGCCCATGCTGCGATACTGGCTGCCCTTGCCCAGATGCGGCAGGATCACCTTGTCGACGATGCGGTAATCCAGCGTGTTGCCGGCGATGCCGAGACCGCCGTGGCCAAGCGGTTCCGCCGCCAGCCGTCCGCCGTCGCGGGAAAAGCGCATCAGCGAAAAGTCGGTCGTGCCGCCGCCAAAGTCGGCCACCAGCACCGTGGCGGATCCTTCGAGGCGCTGGGCAAACGCAAAGGCCGCTGCCACCGGCTCATAGACGAACAGCACATCGGAAAAGCCGAAGCGGGACAGCGCGTTGCGATAGCGCTGCATGGCCAGCGCCTCGTCCGGCGCCCCGCCGGCGAAGGTCACCGGGCGGCCGATGACAAGCCGCGCAGCACCGGCATCCAGCGGCTCGCTGCGGTGGTCGCCAGCCCGGCGCAGGAAGGTCTCCAGGAGGTCTTCGAAGTCGAACTGCCTGCCGAAGATGCCGGTGCCGCGAAACAGCCGGCTGGCGACAAAGGTCTTCAGCGACTGCAGGAAGCGGCAGTCACCAGTGTGGTCGAGAAATTGCCGGATCGCCCAGGGCCCGACATCGGCCCGAGCCCCTGCGGCTTCCCCGCGCGCCGGTTCGACGAAGGACAGAACGGACGGCAGGCTGTCTACTTCCTCAGGTCCGGCGCCGAAGGCGAGGCTGTCCGCCTGGCCATTGGCATCGACAGCGGTGAGGACTGTGTTGGACGTGCCGAAATCGAGACCAAGAGCCGGGCGCATGGGGGACCTCTGTGAAGACGGGGCAGGGCGGACCTGGGCGATGCCCGGCGGAAAGGCCAGTCCGCAAGGCCAATCCGAAAAGGACGTGCGCAATAACCGATAAGGCTCCCTGGCGCAATCCCTGAGCTATCGCCACCCGAATGACCAGCCCCACCACCAGCCCCATGACCAGCCCCATGACCAGCTTGGTGCAAGCTTGGCGCGTTACGCCTTTTGGCAGAGATCACCGTTTCGGAGAGTAAACGTGGAACCCGTCTACCTCACAAGATTAGCCTCGCAGCACAATGACTGGCTGGCTGTGCGGCAGGCAACGATTGCCCAGAACGTGGCGAACTCCGACACGCCAGGCTACGCCGCCCGCGACATTGAATCCTTCAATGTCGTTTTCAGTGACACGCGTCTGGCCATGACCGCGACACACGGCACCCACATGGGCAGCGCCGCCGAGATCCCCGATCCGGCCGAGGTGGAGAAGGCCGATACCTGGCAGGTCTCGCATTCCGGCAACAGCGTCAGCCTCGAACAGGAGTTGATGAAGGCTGGCGAGGTCGCACGCGACCACGCGCTGACCACCTCCGTCGTCAAATCCTTCCACCGCATGTACCTGGCCAGCCTGAAAGGCTAAGCGATGATCGATCCGTTGACCGCAACCCTGAAGATTTCCTCCTCCGGCCTGCAGGCGCAGTCCGAGCGCCTGCGTGTCGTCTCGGAAAACCTCGCCAACGCCCAGTCGACCGGCAAGACCAAGGGCGCCGATCCCTATCGCCGCAAGACCATCACCTTCGAGAGCGAGGTCGACCGGGCTTATTCCGCCAACTTGGTCAAGGTGAAGGACATCGGTTCCGACAAGGGGGCGTTCACGGTCGAGTACGACCCGGGCCACCCGGCGGCCGATGACCAGGGCTACGTCAAGATGCCGAACGTCAACACCCTCGTTGAAATGGCGGACATGCGCGAGACCAACCGTTCTTACGAAGCCAACCTGAAAATGATGACGCAGGCCCGCTCCATGGTCATGCGCACCATCGATCTTTTGAGGACCTGACCATGATCGACCAGATTTCCTCCCTGACGAAAGTGTCCTCTGACGGCATTACCTCAGGCGTGTCGCAGACCCGTTACATCTCGTCGCCGGTCGCCGCGGCCCCGATTGACGGTGTTGGCGAGGCAAGTTTCTCCGATGCGTTGGCGCAGGTGTCCATGGACGTGGTCGACAAGATCAAGGACGGCGAGGCGGCTGCCATCTCCGGCATCAGCGGCAAGGCCTCCGCGCAGCAGGTGGTCGAGGCCGTGATGGCTGCCGAAGCCTCGCTCCAGACCGCCATCGCCATCCGCGACAAGGTGGTCTCTGCCTACCAGGAAATCAGCCGCATGACGATCTGAAGCCACCGGCTTCGACGTTCAGGATACGGAGAGTGACATGAAAGCCCTTGCCATCGCGGCGACCGGCATGAGCGCGCAGCAGCTCAATGTCGAAGTGATCGCCAACAACATCGCCAATATGAACACCACGGCCTACAAGCGGGCGCGGGCCGAGTTCACGGACCTCCTCTACCAGGCCGAGCGCCTGCAGGGCGTGCCGAACCGGGGCGGAGAGGATCCGGTTCCCGAAGGCGCGCAGCTCGGCCTTGGCGTGCGTTCTGCCGCCATCCGCAAGCTGCATATGCAGGGCACGCTGACCAACACCAACAATAAGCTGGACATGGCCATCGACGGGCGCGGCTGGTTCCAGGTCACCGGGCCGGAGGGCGAGACGCTCTACACCCGGGCTGGTGCCTTCAACAAGAATGCCGAAGGCCGCCTTGTGACGCTCGACGGCTATACGGTCGAGCCGGCGATCCTGTTCCCGCCGGAAACCACAGACATCATCATCAACGAGTCCGGTCAGGTCTTTGCCCAGCTCGACGGCGAGGTCAATCCGCGTGAACTGGGGCAGCTCACCCTGACCAACTTCGCCAATGACGCCGGCCTTGAGCCGATCGGCGGCAGCCTGTTCCGCGAAACGGCAGCCTCTGGCGTCGGCATCGGCGGTGTCGCTGGCGAGCCGGGCTTCGGCATCGTTCGACAGGGCTACACCGAAGCCTCGAACGTTGATCCGGTGAAGGAAATCACCGAGCTGATCTCGGCTCAGCGTGGCTACGAAATGAATTCGAAGGTCATCCAGGCCGCCGACGATATGGCGGGCGTCGTGACCAAGGGCATCCGCTGACCGCGGACCTGACAGGGAGGCGCGCCATGTTCGTGCGACTGTTCATCTGCATGTTCGTTGCCGGAATGGTGGCCTCAGCCGCGCTGTCCGCAGCGAAGGCCGCCAACATCGATCTGCCGGTGCCGCGTGTCACCATTCAACCGGGAGATCTCATCAGCGCGGATATGGTCATCATTCGCCGCTTCCCGGAGAAGACGACCCGGCGGTTCCAGGTGGTCATGAGCCGCGAGGACATGGTCGGCAAGGTTGCGCGTCGGACGTTGCAGCCGGGACATCCTGTCCCGGCCACGGCCGTCGCCCCTGATGTGGTGATCAAGCGCGGTGAACCGGCGCGGCTCGTGTTCCAGGAGGGCGGTCTCTTCATCATCGCCCAGGCCGAAGCCCTGCAGAACGGCGTTGTCGGCGCCTTTGTCCGCGTCCGCAACATCGACAGTGGCCTCATCGTCACCGGCAAGGTCCAGTCGGACGGCTCCATCCTGATAGGAAACTGACAACATGCGCCGATTTTTCCTCGCGCTGGCCACCCTTGTCTGCGGCGCACTCGCTGCAACGCCGATTTCCGCGATGGTCCGCATCAAGGACATTGCGACCCTTCAGGGTGTGCGCGACAACCAGCTTGTCGGCTACGGTCTGGTGCTCGGTCTGCAGGGCTCCGGCGATACGTTGCGCAATTCTCCCTTCACCGAGCAGTCGTTGCAGTCGATGCTGGACAGCATGGGCGTGAATGTCCGCGACGCGCGGTTGCGCACCCGCAACGTCGCCGCGGTGGTGGTCACGGCCACCTTGCCGGCCTTCACCGGCCAGGGCTCGCGCATTGATGTCAGCGTTTCATCGCTCGGTGATGCAGCCTCGCTCGCCGGCGGCACGCTGGTGGCGACCCCGCTTCTGGGCGCGGACGGATCGGTCTATGCGGTGGCGCAGGGCTCCGTTGCTGTCTCCGGCTTTTCCGAAACAGGGCAGGCCGAAAGCCTGAAGCAGGGTATTCCCACTGTTGGCCGCATCCCCAATGGCGCGCTGATCGAGCGCAACCTGCCGGACCGCTTTGCCAACATTCCTGCTTTGGTGCTGGAACTGTCCAATCCTGACTTCCGCACAGCCGTGCGTGTCGCCGATGCCATCAACCGACACACCAAGGCGACCTATGGCGTCAACACGGCGCGGGAGCGGGACTACCGTTCCATCGACCTGACCCCGCCGAAAAAGGTCAATGTCACCCGCTTCATGGCGGAGATCGAAGCCCTTCTGGTGCAGCCGGATACGCCTGCCCGCGTCGTCATCGACGAGCGCACCGGCACGGTCGTCATCGGCCGGGACGTCCAGGTCTCCACCGTCGCCGTCACCCATGGCAACCTGACGGTCCGCATTACCGAAGCTCCTGAAGTCTCGCAGCCGCAGCCCTTCTCCTATACGGGCGAGACGGTTGTCACCCCGCGCACCTTCATCGATGCGGAGCAGACCGGCGGCCAGCTTGCCATTGTCGGCGGCACCGATCTGCAGACCCTGGTGCGGGGCCTCAACCGCATCGGCCTGAAACCGACCGGCATCATCGCCATCCTGACGGCGATCAAGACCGCCGGGGCCCTCCAGGCGGATCTGGTGATCCAGTAGGCGGTTTTCTGGAAAAGCTGAAAGACATGGCCCCGCTCCTCTGGAGCGGCGTCAGACTGCTGACAAACCCTTTATCGTCATCCCGGACGCAGCGAAGCGGAGATCCGGGACCGGAGAGCCGAGGTCTCTCCGGGGTTAACTGATTGAAATAGAGAGGTCTCGACTCTCCGGTCCCGGCTCGTCGCTGCGCTTGGCCGGGATGACTTCGGTGAGGTCAAGGTTTGTCATCAAGCTCGCCCCGCTCCTCTGGAGCGGGGCTTTTTCTTGTCGTCAGGTCGGTGGCTGTGGCCAAGCCCCGCGCAAGCCTCAGGCGCCATAGTCATCTGCAACAGCGACAGGAAAGGACGTCCCTCCCCATGGTCCGCAAGTCTTGCCTGCCCGCGCGGCATGGCCGCCGCCCCTCTCTCGCCCGCACCGGCCTGGTTCTTGCCATGGCCGTGTTGCCTTTCGCTCCGGCACAGGCCCAGAACGCGCCTCAGCCCAAGCCCCAGGCTGTGCAGGTGGACGAGCAGACCGGGCTCAGCGATGCCCAGATGTATTGCCGCAACACCGGCAACGCCGCCAATGATGCCCGGCTCGCCTGGCAGACCTGGAACCTGATTGCGCTTGAGGAAAAGGTGAAGGTCCGCATCCACGAGCTGGAGCGCAAAAGGGCCGAATATGAGGCCTGGGTGGAACGGCGGGAGAAAGTGCTCAGCGAGGTCGAGGGTCATGTGGTCGCGATCTTCCAGCGGATGCGTCCGGAAGCGGCGGCCGCCCAACTCGCCACGCTGGACGAGAACACCGCTGTTGCGGTTCTCGTCAAGCTGAACGCCCGCGCCGCCAGCCAGATCCTCGATGAAATGGAGCCGGCCCGCGCTGCCCAGCTGACCCATTCGATGGCCGGTCTCACGAAATCCGAAGCCGAGGGAAGCCTCTGATGCGCTTGTCCATTCCCCCCCAGACGGTACTGATCCTGAGTCTTCTGGCCGGTGGCTGCGCCGGCCAGCTCCAGGATCTCGGCCGCGAGCCGACCATGTCGCCGGTGGGCTACGGGCTCGCCTCCCAGCCGGCGGCCGTCTATCCGCTCAACACCTTCAGCCCAAGTGCGCGCAAGGACTACAATTCCCTGTGGGTCGGCGGCCGCGAGGACTTTTTCTCCGATCCGCGTGCGCGCCGTGTTGGCGATGTCCTGACGGTCAGGATCGCGATCAATGACAAGGCGACCCTGGACAACAACTCCAACCGCGGCCGCAACTCGACCATCGGTCTTGGCGGCGAACTGTCTGCCGGTTGGGATGGCAAGTCGATTGGCGGCGAAGCCTCGCTTGACGGGACCTCGGGGTCCAACTCCGCCTCGCGCGGATCGATCGACCGCAAGGAGGAGATCGAACTCTCCGTTGCCGCAGTCGTCACCGACCGGCTGCCGAACGGCAATCTGGTGATCTCCGGATCGCAGGAGGTTCGGGTCAACTACGAGATGCGGGTCCTTAACGTGGCCGGCATCGTGCGACCCCGTGACATCGCCGGAAACAACACTATTGAGTACGACAAGATCGCGGAAGCCCGCGTGTCCTACGGCGGTCGGGGGCGGATTTCTGAAGTCCAGCAGCCCGGCTGGGGACAGCAGCTCTATGACGCCGTCGTTCCCTACTGATGCCCCTCTTTCGACGGAGCCGAACCATGGCTGATGCCGATTTTTCCTCGTCCGGTCGCGGCGGCAGCACGACCGGATTCCTGGGGTCCGTTGTCTTTCTGACCATCCTTGCCTCTGGCGTGGGTGCCTTGGCCGGCCTGTATTTCACCGACACGGTCCGCCGCGCGGTGAATGCCGAGAGCGCCTTGACGCCGGCACCGGCGCAGCCGGTCTACTCCACCGCCTCGCGGCTTCGGCCCTTGAAGCCGCTGGTGACCAATCTTTCGGCCCCGCAGGATGCCTGGATCCGGGTGCAGGCGTCGATCGTGCTGGATGAGACCGACATCGAAGATCCAGGGCTCCTGGCCGGTTATATCGAGGAAGACATCCTCGCCTATCTGCGCACCATCACTCTGGCTCATGTCGAAGGGGCCGCCGGTCTGCAGCACCTGCGCGAGGATCTCAATGAACGGGCCATCGCCCGATCCGGTGGCAAGGTGCGCGAGCTCATTCTCGAATCCCTGGTGGTGCAATGACGCGGTTCTGGCTTGCCTGTGTTTTCCTCCTGGCCGGGACCGCGCTGGCCGCAGCCCAGTCCGTTCCGGCGTTGCCGAACCTGTCTGATCTGATCCCGCAAGGCGAAGGCAGCACGGCAGGGCGCATCGTCCAGGTGATGGCCCTGTTGACGGTCCTCTCCGTCGCGCCGGGCATCCTGATCATGGTGACGAGCTTCATCCGCTTTTCCATTGCCTTCTCCTTCCTGCGTTCCTCGATCGGCCTGCAGACAACGCCCGGCAATCTCATCATCATCTCTCTGGCGATGTTCATGACCTTTTACGTCATGGCTCCGACCTTCGACCGGGCGTGGAACGAGGGCATGGTGCCCTTGATGAACAACGAGATCAGCGAGATGGACGCCTATGACCGGATCACCGATCCGTTCCGCGATTTCATGCTCAGTCAGGTGCGCGAGCAGGATCTGGTGCTGTTCGACGAACTGGCGGCCGGCCGTGTCACATCAGGCGAGGCTGCTTCTGCCGAAGAAGTAGAACTGCGGGTGCTGGTTCCCGCTTTCATGATCTCGGAACTGCGCCGAGGTTTCGAGATCGGCTTTCTTATCGCGCTGCCCTTCCTGGTCATCGATATGATCGTCGCCACGATCACCATGTCGATGGGCATGATGATGCTCCCGCCCACGGTCATCTCCCTGCCGTTCAAGGCGCTGTTCTTCATCCTGATCGATGGCTGGAACCTGCTTGTCGGCAGTCTGGTGAGATCATTCATTTAGCCGGCAAATAGAGTTCTGATGCGACCCGGAGCGAGGCAGCAATGCCTCGCCCTTTTGGCATTTCGGGGCAGCGTATATCCACCTCCAGGGTCATCCCTGCCTTGTGTGGGGATCCATCCAGTCTCGGTGCATTTCGCGAAATCACAGCTTGGCCCGAACCGTTTGTTCGGATCCCCGCACAAGGCGGGGATAACGGTCGGTGGGGGGTGATCCAACCGAACCCGTGATG
The DNA here is from genome assembly GCF_051860505.1 of Pannonibacter sp. Classification (NCBI taxonomy): domain Bacteria; kingdom Pseudomonadati; phylum Pseudomonadota; class Alphaproteobacteria; order Hyphomicrobiales; family Stappiaceae; genus Pannonibacter; species Pannonibacter sp. The sequence continues at coordinate 93,659 of NZ_JBHYDX010000012.1, forward strand.
CGAACCGGGACAGCGTGGTGACCATGACGTGAGACCTGCGTCGCGCCTCAAACTCGATAATCACATCACCATCACAGCAAGTCAGCCCCGCACAAGCATGTCGGCCTAGGTTGAACTCACGACAGGTTGAGCGGAACCCAACACACCGTTCAAAGGCATGACGCCGCCCTGCCGTACCGGTGAAAGCCCGGTATGTCCCCTTCAAAAATTTTGAATGTGAAAGGGACCACCATGTCCAGCTTGATGACCAACGCATCCGCCATGACGGCGCTCCAGACCCTGAACGCAACCAACAAGTCGATGGCTCAGGTGCAGAACCGCATCTCCACCGGCTACCGGGTTGCTTCGGCCCAGGACAACGCCGCTTACTGGTCGATCGCAACCACCATGCGTTCCGACAACATGGCGCTTTCCGCAGTGAAGGACGCCCTGGGCCTCGGCGCTGCAACCGTGGACGTCATGTACACTGCCATGGACAAGACCGTTGATGTCGTCAACGAGATCAAGGCCAAGCTCGTCGCTGCCCGTCAGCCGGGTGTTGACCGTGGCAAGATCCAGTCCGACATCACCGAACTCCAGGGTCAGCTGCAGACCATCGCAGACTCGTCCGTGTTCAACGGCGAGAACTGGCTGTCGGTCGACTCCGGTGCGGCAGGCTACAACGGCACCAAGACAATCGTTGGCTCCTTCACCCGCTCCGGCGGTGCGATCACGATCGACACGATCGCGATCGATATCACCGAGACCGAACTTTACGACAGCGCTGACCAGTCGGGCATCCTCGATCGCGACCGTACTGTTGGTGGCACCACCGCCAAGGTGTCGACCATCAACATCTCGGCCCTGACCGACTCTGCCGCTGACCTGACCAGCCTGGAAGAGCAGATCTCGATCGTCGACAACGCTCTGGGTGACATCACCAACGCAGCGACCCTGCTGGGTTCGGTGAAGAAGCGCGTGGACCTGCAGAAGGACTTCGCCGGCGCCCTGACTGACGCCATCGATCGTGGCATCGGCCAGCTGGTCGACGCCGACATGAGCAAGGAATCGACCCGTCTGCAGGCTCTTCAGACCCAGCAGCAGCTCGGTATCCAGGCTCTGTCGATCGCCAACTCGAGCAGCCAGAACATCCTCTCGCTGTTCCGCTAAGTCCTTCGGCCGTAAGGCCTGGACCCTGGAGGGCCGCGTTCTGTTGGACGCGGCCCTCTTCCTTTTTGCGCGCCGCTGGGGGCGACACAAGCCTCGCGCCAGCCAGCGCCGCGATAGTTGGACAAGGTTCAGACCGAACGAGCACAGGGGTATGGAATGCCAGGCCGTGAACATGCCGAAAAACTCTTGGCCAATCTGATGGAGCTGGGTGTCAAGCGCCTCGTTGCACTGGCCCTCATCGGACTTGCCACCGTCCTGACCGTTGGTCTGGGCGCCTACTATCTGAGCCGTCCGCAAATGACGGCCCTCTACACCGGCCTTGAGGGCGACGATGTGAACCGCATCGGCTCCGCGCTCCAGGACGCCGGCATTCCCTATGACATCAGCTCGGACGGGGCCGCAGTCATGGTCAGCCATGGCGCTGCCGCACGGGCCCGCATGCTGCTGGCCGAACGGGGCCTGCCGCGCGGCGGCAGCACCGGCTATGAGCTGTTCAATGATGTTGGCTCGCTTGGCCTGACGTCCTTCATGCAGGAAGTGACCCGTGTCCGTGCACTTGAGGGGGAACTCTCCCGCACCATCCAGCTGATGCAGGATGTGCGAGCCGCCCGGGTTCACATCGTCATGCCGGAAAAGGCCTCGTTCCGCCGCGACCAGCAGCCGCCCTCTGCATCCGTCGTCATTCGCTCGGATGCCCCGAATGACACCCGGACAGCCGATGCCATCCGCCACCTTGTCGCAGCCTCGGTTCCGGGCATGTCGCCCGAAAAGGTGACGGTGCTTGATACGTCCGGCGGGTTGCTCGCCACGGGCAAGGATCCGGCCAATGCCTCTGCGGGCCAGATGGCCAGCCTCGAGACGGCCGTCAGCGCCCGCATCCAGGAAAACATCCGCAAGACCCTGACCCCCTACCTGGGCCTTGACCATTTCCAGGTCAGCGTCGCCGCCGATCTCAACACGGACAAGCGCCGCATCTCTGAAACCGTCTTCGACCCGGAATCGCGCACGGAACGCTCCGTCCGTACCATCCGTCAGAACGAGACCTCGCAGAACTCCAGCACCGAGACCCCCACCACCGTCGAGCAGAACCTGCCCGAGGAGGACGTGCAGGCTGAAAACGGTGAACGCTCGAGCGAGGAGAACCAGCGCCGCGAGGAGACGGTCAACTACGAGATTTCCTCCAAGACCATCGAGACGTCGCAGGACGGCTATTCTGTCGAGCGCCTGTCAATTGCGGTTCTGGTCGACAAGGCCCGCCTGCATGCGGCGCTGGGCGGCACGCCCGACGAGGTCGCCGTCAAGGAACAACTCGGCGAGATCGAGCAGCTTGTGGCCTCGTCTGCCGGCGTCAGTGCAGCACGTGGCGACACGATCAAGGTCTCCGTTGTCGAGTTCTTCGAAGGGGCAGGTGATCTGGCTCCAGCCCCGCCGCTGTCGATCACCGAGCTGCTGCTGCGCCAGTCCGGCAATGTGATCAATGCTGTTGCGATCATGACGGTTGCCGGCTTGCTGATCTGGTTCGGCCTGCGTCCTGCTCTTGCCGTCCTCGTGCCGCAGCGCGCCGAAACACCAACCGAAATCTCCGAACTGGCCATGGCCGGGGAGCTGGATGCGCAAGGGATGCCGTTCTCCGAGCAGCGCGCCCTTGCTGCCCCCGATCACACGGCCCTCTTGAGCGACCTCACCAACAAGATCAACCAGTCGTCCATCAAGAAACTCGAATCGCTGCTTGAGCTGGACGAGGAACAGTCCGCCGCGATCCTCAAGCAATGGATGTATGAAGGGGAGCGCGTCTGATGCAGCATCGCCCGATCGCGGCGCATATCCCGGAGCTTGCCGGCCCTGGCTTTCCGCGCCTCAGCAAGGAAAACGTCGTCATGGCCGATGTCATTCTCGGCAATGACCGGCCGCCGGAGCCGACCGTGGATGAACGCCTCGCTGCTGAATATGCCCGAGGCGTGCGCACTGGTCGCCAGGCCGCACGACTGGAGGTCGAGGCCGAGCTCGAAACCCGCGTGGAGGCCTTGCAGATAGAGGCAGAGACGGCCCGTCTGGCCCATCAGCAGGAAGAGGCCGAGCGCCTTGGCGAGAACCTCGCCGATGCCCTGGAGCACCTCGAAAGCACGCTCGCTGAAGCAGCCGAACGGGTGCTGTTGCCTTTCCTTGAAGAGGCTGTGGCGGCACGGGCTGTCGAAAGCTTCCGGGTCGCCCTTGCCGAGATTCTCACGGGTGCGGGAACAGATCGTCGCCTGATCGAGGTCAGTGGCCCGGAAAACCTCCTGCCACTGGTCGTCGAGGGCCTTGGGTCCCGGCAGGACCGGGTCAAGCTGGTGGTTGGCGAGGGGCCGGAAGTGCGCGCCGTGCTCGAGGATACGGTGATCGAAACCCAGATCGCGGACTGGCTCGGCCGGATCCGCAGTGCCCGGGAGCAGGTGGAATGACCGCAGAACTGCAGCCGACCGAAATCGTTATCGTACGCCGCCGGGCGCCTCTGGAAGTCGAGCAGGTGAAGAACGGCGTCTGGAAGATCGCCTTCGCGGATTTCATGACCGCGATGATGGCCTTCTTCCTGGTGATGTGGCTGATCAACGTCACCGACGACAGTGTCCGCCGGGGTGTTGCGCAATATTTCAACCCGGTGAAGCTCGCCTCGACCACCCAGACCCGGAAGGGACTAAACGATCCCGATATGCCAGGGCCGGAGCAGGGCAAGCCTGCCGAGATCGACGTGATCATGAATTCCCCGCCGGATCCGGACGGGACGCCGGGATCGGCAAACGGTCAGGAGATGACCACCCGTTCCGCCCCGACCGATGCCAGCGCGGCGCGGCGTGGCCTTGGCGAGTTCAAGGCGACCCACACGGAAACTGCCCTGTTCCGCGATCCCTACGCCGTGTTGGACCAACTCGCCGAGGGTGTCGCCGGTACACCTGGCTCTGGCGCCGCACCGGAAAGCCAGGGGCTGGGAACGCAGCGCCAGGAAGGCGCCCAGGGCGGCGAAGCTTTCCGCGATCCCTTTGATCCGATGTACTGGCAGTTCCTGCCCGGTCGGGAGACGGCCGGACAGGAAGGCGGCAAGACAGCGGCGGTGACCGGCGAGGTGCCGGCAGGTACGGCAAGCTACGCCGCCTCGGCGGAAGCGCCTGAGGGAACAGCCGTTGCCCGCCCGCCCCATATCGAAACGGCCTCCGTTCCGGCGGACGCCGCAGCTGCAGGCAACGGGACAGGCAGCCACCCGGAGGTAGGTGCAGGGGCACAGTCTGCCATCAGCCAGGTCGTGGCGGCGCAGGCACCGGCAGCCTCCACGACGGAAAGTGTTCAGGCGCAGCCGGCCCAGGCGCCTGCAGCCCAGACGCCTGCAATCCCATCTGCTGCCGAAGTCAATGCTCGTCAGCTTGCCGACAGTCTGGCTCAGGTGCTGCAAGGCGCGGAAGGAACCTCGCTCAGTGCCACGGCCGCCCGGGTCAATGTCGAGCAGCAGGGGGCAGGTGTCCTCATCAGCCTGACCGACGACCAGAACTACGGCATGTTCGCTGTCGGCTCGGCCGAGCCGCGCGGGGAACTGGTAAAGCTGATGGAACGCATCGGCGGCGTGCTCGCCAACAAGCCGGGGCGGATCATCATCCGGGGCCATACCGATGGCCGGCCTTTCCGGTCCAGGGATTATGACAACTGGCGCCTGTCAACCGCCCGCGCGCACATGGCCCTGTACATGCTGCAGCGGGGCGGCGTTGACGCTGCACGCATCGACCGGGTCGAGGGCTATGCCGACCGTGACCTCAAGCTGCCCGAAGATCCGCTGGCACCGGTCAATCGCCGCATCGAGATCTTCATTCTGGAGGGCGAGGCATGAGCATGTGCGCAAGGATCGCAAACTTCGGCCGGAGGCAACGGCCGTCTTTGGCCTCTGCGGCTTTGGCCCTGGTGCTGGGAGCCGGTCTGTGCGGGTCACTGAACGCCGAGACCGGGTTGCCGGCGGGCGGGGAAACCTTGACAGCCCCAGCACCGGGCGGCGCCGATCCGGCGGTTCCCAATGCGGGTCTGGCCGCACGGGTTGCGCCGGCCGGAACGCAGCCCTATGAGCTGGTTCGTACGCTTCAGGCGCTGCAGGGCGAGGTAGCCAAGGGCAGTCGGGAGGCGCACCTGGCCCAGCGGGCCCTGCTCGGCCGGATGAATGCGGAGTTTCTCGCAGCACCTTCGGATACCTGGGCTGACCAGCGCAACGCCCGCGCGGCGGTGATCTACCTCCTGAGCGGCGGCAACCCGAAGGTGATGCGCCAGCTTGTTGAGCTTTCGCCGCCGCCGGCTGTCGAGATGGACCTGATGCGTGGCGCCATCGCCTATGTGGACGGCCAGGGCGAAGAAGCGCGCCGTCTTCTGGCCGGCTTCGAGCCAATGGACATGCCGCCGAACCTCGGTGGTCAGATCGCGCTTGTCCGGGCCGCTCTGGAAGTCTCGGCCAATCCGCAGGAAGCGCTGCGTCTGCTAAGCGTGGCGCGGCTGCTGATGCCCGGAACGCTGGTGGAGGAAGCTGCCCTGCGCCGCGAAGTCTTCCTGGCTGGCAAGATCGGCGAGATCGACCGGTTCCAGTCGCTGTCGATCCGCTATCTGCGCCGGTTCAAGTCATCGATCTATGCCGGCGATTTCCAGCGCCGGTTCGGCCTTGCCCTCGACGGGCTCGGCTTTGGAACGGACGAGAGACGCTTTGCTTTGCTGGAGACGCTGCTCACCGAGTTCGAGCCAGTGGCGCAGCAGGCCTATTTTCTGGCCGTTACACGCCAGGCGGTGACCCAAGGCCATCTCGACATTGCCCGCAAGGCTGCGGACAGGGTGCGCCCACTGGTCGTGCAAGGCTCACCGGAGGAACTGCGTCTGCGGATTTATGAGGCGGCCTCCGCTCTCGCCCCGGACGACATCATGCAGACGCGCGAGTTGCTGTGGTCCATCGATCGCAAGGCACTGGCGGCAGACGAGCGCGAACTGATGGATGCCGTCTATGCCGTGCTGAACCATGTGCGCCACTGGCCCAATCCGCCCGAGGGCGTGATTGGCGATGTGGGAGCCTATGCCAAGGTGTCCGCTCCGGCGGACCCGGACTGGCAGCGCCCGGTGATGCGGCAGGCGGACCTTGCACTCAAGGAAACTGAAGCCCTTCTGGGCGATACGCGGGGGGGAGCCCGAACATGGCAGTAACCACATCGGCCGTCATGCAGGCTCCGGCACCGGTTGCGGGGCGCGGTCAGGAGAACGCCAGCGAGGATACCGGAAGCGGGTTCTCCGACGTGTTGCGCGACGTGGCGCAACCGAAGGATCAGGACGCTTCGGCAGATCAGGCGTCCTCCGCCGGTTCGGAACCCCAGACGACCCCGGTGGCCGACGGGGCCCTTCAGCCGCAGGAAGATGCGGCAGGTCTCCTGAAGCTTCTTGTCGCGCCGACCACGAATGTCCCGGGTCAAGGCGTGGCGGGCGATACAAACGCGCTGGCGGCCTTGCTGGGCCTGGCCCCGTCCGTGCCCGTTGCAGGAGCACCAGTGGCCTCTCCGAACTTGTCTGGTTCGTACGGCGCGCCTCGGTCCGGCGCCCCCGCTTTTGCAGGACCACAAACAGGAGCCAATCCGCGGGTCTCGCCGCCCGTCGCTGGAGGTGTTCCGGCTGTCGGGCAGGCTGCCGTTGCATCGGCAGGAACATCCGCCGCAGTTGCCTTGCCGGCCGGAGGGACCTTGTCCGGACTTGATGATGCCGGTCTTTTTGCCCGTTTTGCCGTGGCCCCTGAAGAGGTCAGCGTCACGGCCGGCGAAGCCCGGTCCGGCGACAGCCAGCGCGCCATGGCGGCGGTCGGTCAGGTTCGTGTGCTGCGTGAGGAAACCCATTTCGCGCCGTCACTTCGGCTCTCGCCACTTCAGCAAGTGGGCGAGGCAATCATCGGGGCTTTGTCAGAACCGCGTCCGGCTCCGTCCGCGCAAGGTTCAGCCAATGCGGGCCTGTTCTCTGCCGCCTCGACCCGCCCGATGGTCAAGGTACTCGAGATCCAGCTGCAGCCGATGGAACTGGGCAGCGTGAAAGTCTCGCTGCGCCTCATCGGTGACCGGGTGGAAGTGGTCATGTCAGCGCAGAACCCGGACACGGTGGAATTGCTCAAGCAGGACCGGCAGCTTCTGGATCAGATGCTCCGCGCCGTTGGCCAGAAGGCGGACACGATCACTATCCAGGCAGCTGGCGATGACCGACCGATGTTCCAGGTCAACGGTTCCTTGCAGGGACAGCAGGCTGGCTGGACGGCCCAGTCCGGTGACGGTGGCCCTGCAGGGGGAGCGGGCACCGGCGACGGCAGCGAAACACAGAATGGTCGCGGCGGTCAGCAGCAGGACAATCCCTTGACGGAAGACCAGGAAGAAGCAGCACATGCAGCACATACGGACAGTCGCAGCGATCGCAGCGGCGCTGTTTATCTCTGAGACAGGTTCTTTCGGCTTTGGACCTGGTGTGGCCTTTGCCGCGCCGGGGCAGGCGATCTGCGAGCGGGAAATGGCCGCCGCCGCCCGCGCCTACAAGATCCCGCTTGGCGTTCTCTACGCAGTCGGCTTGACGGAAACCGGGCGGCGCAATTCCCTCTCGCCTTACGCGCTCAACATTGAGGGAGAACCGAAGTTCCCCGCGACCGCCCGGGCCGCAGAGGCAGAGGTGATCTCGGCCAAAGCACGCGGCAAGAAGCTGATCGATATCGGCTGCATGCAGATCAACCATCATTTCCACGGTGAGAAGTTCCGCTCGGTCGCCCATATGCTGGAGCCACGCGCCAATGTCCGCTATGCGGCCCGCTTTCTGAACGAGTTGCACGCCCGCCAGGGGACCTGGACGATGGCGGTCGCCCGCTATCACGCCGGCCCCAACAACGACCCGGCGCAGAAACGCTATGTCTGCAAGGTCATCACCAACATGGTCGCCAGCGGTTTTGGTCAGTGGACGCCGGAAGCCAGCAAATTCTGCAAGACCTGAACGAGGCTTGCGGGAGAGTGCCTCGTGCGCGCGGTGTCGGGTCACGTTGGCACAAATGCTGTGGTCAGCCCCGCTCTGTGAACGTGATTTCGATCACGCTGCGCCACGCGTATTGAGGTCATCCCCGCCTTGTGCGGGGATGACTGCTGTGAAAAAGCAATTTACTCAGAATTAAACTTACAGATGAAGTTTTGTGAACAATAAATTTCTCAAATTCAAAGTTAAACACAGTAATTTATAGTTAAAAATTTATTAAAATTCGCCAACTTGACTGCGCTTGTTCGCCCAACAGCTTCACGCAAGATTGACGGCGTTGAATGTCTCCAGAAGTTTTGGCAACGGGAGACGTTCCATGAGTCTTTACGGCGTAATGCGTACCGGCGTGTCCGGCATGAATGCCCAGTCCAGCAAGCTGGGCACAGTCGCGGACAACATCGCGAATTCGAACACGACCGGATACAAGCGCGCGGCGTCCGAATTCACCTCGATGGTCCTGTCCCAGGGCACCGGCGCCTACAACTCCGGTGGTGTGAAGGCCAACACGGTGCGGGCGATTTCGCAGCAGGGATCGCTGAGCTACACGACGTCGTCGCTGAATCTTGCGATCGACGGCAACGGCTTCTTTGTCGTGGCCGATCGAGATGGCACCCAGTCCCTGACCCGCGCCGGCGCTTTCGTGATCGACAAGGAAGGCTATCTGGTCAACACGGCGGGCTTCACCCTGCAGGGCTATCCGATCAATGGCGGCGTTGCGGCAACCCCGGTCGCCAACGGTCTGGGCGGTCTGGAAGATGTCAATGTCTCGCAGAACCAGCTCGAGGCAACCGCCACGAGCACGGCAACCCTTTGGACCAACGTGCCGGAGGACGCAGCCATTGTCGGACCAGCCGACTTGCCGTCCGCCAACGCCGCAACCGCGACGTTCTCCGCCAAGACGTCCGTCATCATGTTTGACAACCTTGGCAATGAAGTGAAGCTGGACGTCTACTACTCCAAGACGGCCATATCTCCGACCGAATCCACCTGGGAAGTCGCGGTCTTCAACGCTGCTGAAGCTGGTCCCGGCGGCGGTTTTCCATACACCGGCCCGGCACTCTCCACCCAGACCCTGACCTACAGCCGCACCACCGGCAAACTTGCCACAACCAGCCCGACAGACATCGCTATCACCGTCCCGAACGGCGGTACCTTCAACATGGATCTGTCTGGCGGCACGTCGCTGGCGGCCGGCTTTGCGGTCACCAAGGTTGAGGCCAATGGCAATGCGCCGAGCGCGGTCGAGACGGTCGAGTTCAACGAAGAAGGTATCCTCAGTGCTGTTTACTCCAACGGTGCCCGTCGGGAGATCTTCCGCATCCCGCTCGCCGACGTGCCGAGCCCGGACAAGCTGACGGCGCTCTCGGGCAACATCTACACCCAGTCGAACAACTCCGGCGACATCCGCGTCGGGTTCCCGGGCGAGGGCGGCTTGGGCAGCGTCGTGGTCGGTGCGCTGGAAGACTCCAACGTCGATCTGGCGACCGAGCTGACCTCGATGATCGAGTCCCAGCGTGGCTACACGGCGAACTCGAAAGTGTTCAAGGCAGGCTCCGACCTGCTGGAGGAACTGGTCAACCTCGTCCGCTGATGCGCCGAGCAGCAAGGAATATGTGACATGAGCCTTTCCGTTGCCCTGAAGGTCGCCCAGTCGGCCCTGAGCGCGCGCCAGACCGAAACGGCGACGGTCTCCCGCAACATCGCCGGAGCCCAGGAGGCCGGCTACTCCCGCAAGACCGTGATGCTCAGCACCGTCGTCAGCGAAGGCGGGCATGTGGGTGGGGTGCGCAGCGACGGCATTCGCCGGACCACCGACAACGCCCTCTACAGCTCGCTGCTGCGCTCCACCTCCCGGGCCACCTCCCAGGATGCGGTTGCGGCGGGATTGGAGAAGCTGGAGCAGACAGTTGGCGACACCGAGCTGAAACGCTCCCCGGCCGCCCAGCTCGGTACGCTGGAAACGACGATCCAGAACTATGCGTCCGATCCGGGCAATTCCATCCTCGCCCAGACAATGCTGGGCGCGGCCAAGGACACGGTCCAGCTGCTCAACGAATACACCGGACTCGTTCAAGGCGTCCGCGCCGAGGCCGATGCGGATATCAGTACGTCTGTCGGCCGCATCAACGAACTGCTTGGGCAGGTCGAGCGCCTCAATGGGATCATCGTCAAGGGGGGGCCGTCCGGCGCGGACATCACCGACGCGCTGGATGCCCGCGACAAGGCCCTGCACGCCCTGTCCGAGGAAATCGGCATCTCGACCCTGACGGCTTCGGACGGCGGTGTCGTCATCTACACCGACAGCGGCGTCACCCTGTTCGAGACCACGGCCCGCACCGTCAACTTTGCCCCGACAAACACCTTCAACGCGACGACGGTTGGCAATGCCATCTTCATCGACGGCGTTCCGGTCGCCGGGCCCAACGCGATCATGCCGATCGGCAGCGGCCGTCTGCACGGGTTGGTGCAATTGCGGGATGATACGGCGGTCACCTATCAGAATCAGCTTGATGAAGTTGCGCGCGGCCTGATCGAGGCCTTTGCGGAACAGGACCAGTCCGGTGGCGGCGGGCCTGACCAGGCCGGCCTGTTCACCTACTCCGGCGGCCCGGCCCTGCCGGCGACGGCCACCCTGTCAGCGGGTCTGGCCGGGGACATCCGGATCAATGCAAATGCCGATCCAGACCAGGGCGGCAGCATTGAACGTCTGCGCGATGGTGGCATCTCCGATCCATTGAACCCGGACTACGACTATAACCCCGCCAACAATGCCGGTTATGCAACGCGGATCCAGGACTATGTCACGGCGCTCAACGCCCCGCGCGTCTTTGATGGCAACGTCGGCCTTGACCCGACCGACACGCTGAAAGGCTTTGCCGGCTCGTCTGTCAGCTGGCTCCAGGCAGCGCGCAAGTCTTCCGCCGCCGATGTCGAGGTTCAGTCCGTCATCGTCACGCGCACGGCCGATGCCCTGTCCAATGCCACCGGCGTCAATCTCGACGAGGAAATGACGCTGCTTCTCGACATCGAACGGGCCTATGGCGCGGCGGCCAAGCTGATTTCCGCCGTTGATCGCATGCTCGACGACCTGCTCTCTGCGGTGAGGTAACCCAAGATGAAAACGTCCTACATCTCCACGTTCACCCTGTCGGACTCCACGAGGAGCCTCTTGCAGCGCCAGACCGCCAACCTCGCCAAGTTGCAGCTGGAGATTTCCTCCGGTCGCAAGGCTGACATCGGGCTTGATCTGGGGGCCCGCACGGGCGAGGCGGTCTCCGTCCGGGCCGAGCACACCCGGCTCGATGCCCTGATCGATACCAACGCGCTCACCGCCTCTCGCCTCGATGTGACGCAGGCCGCGCTGAAGGATCTCCTCAGCACGACCCAGGACAGCCTGGCGACCTTGGTCGCCGTGCGCGACAGCAACGGCTCGGCCTCGGTCGCCAAGGGGCAGGCGGAGGGCAGCCTGAAACTGCTCATTTCCCGCCTGAACACCCAGCTTGGCGGCACTTACATCTTCTCCGGCATCAACACCGACACCAAGCCTGTGACCGACTACTTCGCGACCCCGGCCTCCGCCAGCAAGACAGCCGTGGATACAGCGTTCAACGGGGCCTTTGGCTTCAACCAGACGGACCCCGGCGTCGCCGGGATCACACCGGCCGCGATGACAGCCTTCCTCAACGGTCCGTTCGATGCCCTTTTTGCCGATCCGCAGTGGGGCGCGACCTGGTCCTCGGCGACCAACCAGACCATGACCTCGCAGATCTCTCCCGCCGAGTCCCTGAACAGCTCGGTCAGCGCCAACGAGAAGCCGATGCGCCAGCTCGCCGCCGCTTTCACGATGATGGCGGACCTTGGCGCGGAAGCGCTGGGCAAGGAGACCTACAAGGTCGTTGTCGACAAGGCGATTTCTCTGCTGGGTGAGGCCGTTGTCGGTGTCACCAATCTCAAGGGCGGGGTCGGCCTGGCGCAGTCCCGCGTGTCGGCGGCCAGCGACCGGCTTCAGGTCCAGACAGGCATCCTCAACCGGCGTGTCAACGATCTCGAACTGGTCAACAAGGAGGAAACAGCGGTGCGCCTCAACACCGCGATCACGCAGCTCGAGACGACCTACGCGGTCAGCTCCCGCATCCAGAGACTGAGCATTCTGAACTTCCTGTGAGACGCGTCCGGTCCGTTCCGCCCTGGGCCGATCCTGCCGCGCCCAGCCGAATGACGACGCAAGAGAGGTGCCATGTATAACTTTTCCTATGCCGAGGCGATTGACGACTTCGGCCGCGACCCGCGTGCCGAAGAACGGGAAGCCATGGACATTGTGATTGCCCAGCTGGAGCTGGCGCGGGAGCGCGGTCCCCGGTCCCGCGAGACCATCGAGGCGGTCTACAACACTCGCCGTCTGTGGAGCTACTTCATCGACAACCTGGCTGAGGAGACCAATGAGCTGCCGGTCGAGATCCGGGCCGACCTCATTTCCATCGGCATCTGGGTGATCAAGGAACTGGAGCGCATCCGCCGCCAGGAAACCGACAGCCTCGACGCCCTGATCGAGATCAACACAATCATTCGCGACAGCCTCGCACGGTGAACTCTATGCATATTGCTCTCAAGGCCGGTGAACGCATCTTCATCAACGGGGCCGTGCTGCGGGTGGACCGCAAGACGAACCTGGAACTCATGAACAACGCGGTGTTCCTGCTGGAGGCCCATGTCCTGCAGCCGCAGGACACGACGACACCGCTGCGGCAGATCTATTTCGTGCTGCAGTCGATGCTGATGGACCCGGTCGCCGCCAGCACCGCCCGGGACCTCGCCGAGGTGCTGATCGCCTCCACCCGCAAGACCTTCTCCAACCGTGACATCGTCGATGGTCTTGGTGAAGTCGAGGTCCAGATGGCGGAAGACCGACTGTTCGATGCGCTCAAGACCATTCGCGGCCTCTACCCGATCGAAGCCCTGATCATGAGTGGCAAGGTGGCCGATCGCGCCCATGCCGGCGAAACCGAAGCGGCGTGACACGCCTGAAGGAGAGACACAGATGACCGTGATCCAGCCAACAGCCATCCAGCCAAATCAGGCGGCGCCGGCCGGAAAGTCCGGCCCGGCATCGGCAAAGGAGCAGCTGACCCTCGACTACAACGCCTTTCTGCAGCTGATGATGGCGCAGATGAAGAACCAGGATCCGACCGATCCGGTGGATGCAACCCAGCAGCTCGCCCAGCTCGCCAGCTTTTCGCAGGTCGAACAGGCGATCAAGACCAACACCAAGCTTGAGACCATGCTGACCAACATGTCCTTCGGCCAGGTCGATGATCTCATCGGACGCACCGTCACGGATAGCACCACCAATGTCAGCGGTCTGGTGAAGTCGGTCGAGGTTTACAGCGATGGCACCATGCTGGCGCTCGACAATGGCAAGAAGGTCCTGCTTGGTCCGGGCGTGAAGATCTCCTGACCATGAACGAGGCCGATGCCATTGACCTCGTGCGCAACGCCATCTGGGCGATCATCATCGGCTCTGCGCCGGCGGTGGTCCCCGCGATGGTCGTTGGCGTCACCATTGCCCTGGTGCAGGCCCTGACCCAGGTGCAGGAAGTCACGCTGACCTTCATTCCGAAGATCCTGGCGATCCTTGTCATGATCATCATCGCTGCCCCGTTCATCGGGTCGGAAATCTATGCCCTGACTGCGCTTGTCTACGGTCGCATCGAGAACGGCTTCTGATTGAGAGGAGCACGCTCGCTTTGGGGCAATGGTTCCCGACGTAAATTGCTGCGTCCTTGTCGCCTCCGGAAGGCAGGGGCAACCGAATAGGGAGCCAGACGGTACTTGAGGCCTCGCTGCCCCCCTCCCCCTTGTGGGGAGGGGTAAGGGGTGGGGGGATCGGGAAGCCACAAGATCATGGGGCGCACTGAGAGTTCCGGAACAACACCAGAATTTCGCACGGATTTTCAGGCTGCTCCCCCCACCCCCAAACCCCTCCCCACAAGGGGGAGGGGGGCGAGAGGCACAGTTCGTCCTCACCATGCCCACGCAAGCTTCACCTCAGATAGTGGAGCTGCGATCCCTCGAAACGAGATGAGGCATGTCGGACACAGCCCTTACGGCCATCGGCCAGACCCCCAACGGAAGCCGCCGCGACATTGGCTTTGCCGTTGGCATCGCCCTGATCCTGGCAGTTCTCTTCCTGCCCATTCCCGCCTTCATGATCGACATGGGGCTGGCTCTTTCCATCGCCCTGTCGGTCCTGATCCTGATGGTGGCCCTCTGGATCCAGAAGCCACTCGATTTCTCGTCCTTCCCGACGATCTTGCTGATTTCGACGATGCTGCGGCTGTCGCTGAATATCGCGACAACCCGTGTGATCCTGGCCAACGGCCACGAAGGTGTTGATGCGGCCGGCCATATCATCAACGGCTTCTCCACCTTCGTCATGAGCGGTGACTTCGTCATCGGCCTGATCGTCTTCACGATTCTTGTTGTGGTGAATTTCATCGTCATCACCAAGGGCGCCACCCGCATCGCGGAAGTGGGTGCCCGATTCACCCTGGATGCCATCCCGGGCAAGCAGATGGCGATCGACGCGGACCTCTCCGCCGGCCTCATCGACGACAAGGAGGCGCAGCGCCGCCGCCGCGAGCTGGAGGAGGAAAGTTCCTTCTTCGGCGCGATGGACGGTGCATCGAAATTCGTGCGCGGCGATGCCATCGCCGGCCTGATCATCACCGCCGTCAATATTTTCGGCGGCATCGTCATCGGTGTCACCCGCTACGACATGAGCTTGGGGGAGGCGTCCGACGTCTTCACCAAGCTGTCGGTTGGCGATGGCCTTGTCACCCAGATCCCGGCGCTGATCGTTTCTCTGGCGGCCGGTCTTCTGGTTTCCAAGGGCGGCACCCGCGGGGCGACCGAGACGGCGGTTCTCAACCAGCTTGCCGGATATCCGCGCGCGCTGATGGTTGCGGCCGCATTGATGGGCATCTTTGCCCTCATGCCCGGCCTGCCCATTCTCCCCTTTGCCTTCCTTGGCGGTTTGATGGCTTTCATCGGCTATTCGATCCCGAAGAAGAAGGCGGCGGCGGAGCAGATGGCAAAGGCGGTTGCGGAAGCTGCTGAGGCGAAAACCAAGCGTGACAGCCGAGAGTCCGTGAAGGAATCGCTGAAGACCGCAGAGATCGAGCTTTGCCTTGGCAAGCAGGTCGCCTCGCAGTTGCTGGTCGGCCACAACGAACTGGCCCGCCGCGTCGGCAAGATGCGCCGCAAGTTCGCCGAGCAATACGGCTTCGTGGTGCCTGACATCCGGGTGTCCGACAGCCTGATGCTGGATCCGAAGTGCTATCAGATCAAGATCCACGGCACTGTTGTTGCGATGCAGGAACTGAAGGTTGGCGAACTGCTCGTCATGACCGAGGAAAACCGCAACCTGCCGCTTTTGGGCGAGCCGACCCGCGAGCCGGCCTTCGGCATGCCGGCCTACTGGGTGCCGATGGCCTATCAGGATGAGTTGAAGCGGGATGGCCTCGTTCCGGCCGACAACAACACGGTGATCCTGACCCACCTGTCCGAGGTGATCCGCAACAACCTGCCGCAGCTACTGTCCTACAAGGACATGCGCAACCTGCTGGATCGGCTTGATCCGGAATATCGCAAGCTGATCGATGACATCTGCCCGTCCCACATTTCGTACTCCGGCCTGCAGGCGGTGCTGAAGCTTCTGCTGTCTGAGCGTGTTTCCATCCGCAATCTGCATCTGATCCTCGAAGCGGTGGCCGAAATCGTGCCGCATGTCCGTCGGTCGGAACAGGTGGTGGAACATGTGCGCATGCGCATTGCCCAGCAGATCTGCGGGGACCTTTCCGAAGGCGGGCCGCTCAACATCCTGCGCCTCGGCAACCGCTGGGATCTGGCCTTCCACCAGAGCATGAAGCGCGACAGCAAGGGCGATGTCGTCGAGTTCGACATCGAGCCGCAACTGGTCGAGGAATTCGGCACCCAGATGTCAACCGCCGTGAAAGCCCATATGAGCGGCGGCAAGCGCTTTGCCATCGTTGCTGCGCCTGAGGCCCGCCCCTATGTCCGCATGATCGTGGAGCGGATGTTCCCGACCTTGCCCGTCCTGTCCCATCTCGAAATCGCGCGAGGCACGGATGTCGCGACCATCGGCAGCATTTCCTGATCATGCTGGGCGAGATGATCCTGGCCCGGTTCGGCACGGAGACGGTTCTGGCCGTCTTCCTGCTGTTCTGCCGGATTGGCAGCTGCCTGATGGTGATCCCGGGCTTCGGCAGCGACCGCGTGCCCGTCCGGGTGCGCCTGCTGGTGGCCATCGCGATCACGCTGGCCTTGTCGCCGCTGCTTCTGCCCTCGATGCGAGCGGCCATGCCGGATCAGGGACTGGCAACGGTGACGCGTTTCATAGCGGCCGAACTGTTTGTCGGGCTGCTGCTTGGCCTCATGGGCCGCGCCTTCATCGCCGCGCTGGAGACCATCGGAACGCTGATTTCCATGTCCATTGGCCTGTCAACGATGCCAGGCCTGGCCGTGGAGGGCAACGAGGCGATCCCGCCGCTGGCCAACCTGATGACATTGACGGCAACGGCCATGGTCTTCATCACCAATCAGCACTGGGAGCTGATCCGCGCACTGGCCGACAGCTACACGGCCGTTCCGGTCGGGTCCGGCCTCGATGTGCAGAGCGGCCTCGCCCGGTTCACCGATCAGTTGGCTGCGACATTCCTTCTGGCGCTGCGGATCGGCAGCCCCTTTGTGATCTATGCCTTTGTGGTCAACTTTGCCCTGGGCCTTGCCAACAAATTGACCCCGCAGATCCCGATCTACTTCATCGCCATGCCCTTCGTCATAGCGGGCGGGCTCTACTTCCTGTTCGTCGTACTGGGAGAAGCCCTTCTCCTGTTTCTCGACGGATATGTCACCTGGCTCAAATTCAGTTGAGGCTCTCATGTCCAAGAACGCCAAGGAAATCGGGCGCATCCTCAAGCTCCAGCGCCAAATCCATCAGTTGTCGGCCTGGATGCTGGTCAACCTCGACCGGCAGGACGAGCAACTTGCCGAAAAGCAGGAGCGCGTGCTGAAGGCCTTGTCCGAGGGGGACCTTGCCCTGCAGGACCGCTTCATTCGCAATGCATCGCAGCGATTGAAGACCATCGCCGAGGAGCAAGCCCGCCTGTCAGAGGCGCGCGAGAAGGTGGAGGCGGAAATGGCCCGTCAAGGCCGCATGCTCAAAGTGACCGAACGGCGGCTGGCCACGGTGGCGCGGCTGGAGCATCAGGCTGGAGAAAACCGTCGGCTTGCCGATATCCTGGAACGCTACATCACCACCGAGGCGCAAGCTTCCCACAAGCTGGACGACCTAGTTTCGAAGGCAATGGAAGCCTGAACTCCGGATCTTCGGTTCCGGACCGTGCCGCAGGAGCTGCATAATGGCGATCTCCCCGCCAACCGATCTCGTTCTCGATGTTGCCCGCGCCGCCGAACCGGCCACCGCGCGTCTTGCCGCCGCAAAGCTGGAACGCCTCGCCTATGCCGCTGGTGAACCGGATGGCGTTGACGGCACGCCCTTTGCCGATGCGCTGGACAGTGTGGACAGCGAATACACAGACGTTCCGGCCTTGCCAGGGGGCACGGGCGGGGCCCGGGTCGCCATGTACAACGCCACATCGGTCAATCATGGCACCCTGTCGCCGGCTCAGAAGTTCGAGGCGATGATCCTGCAGCAGTTCGTGGACGGCATGATGCCGGATGATGCCGCGAGCGTTTACGGCTCCGGCACGGCCGGCGGGATCTGGAAGTCCATGCTGGCCGAGCAGATCAGCACCCAGATTGCCGCCCGTGGCGGCATCGGCATCGCTGACTTCGTCAACTCCAGCCTGAAGGCACGCGCATGAACGAGGCTCCCGCCATGTCTACCGCATCCGATCCGGTTGACCGTCTTTCCGGCCCCGCCAGTGATGCCTTGATTGCAGCGATCAGCAAGGCACATGCTGTCGTCGAAGCCGAAACGCGCGCCCTGCGCGACCAGGCCAGCCTTGACCTTCGCGCTTTTGAACATCGCAAGAGCCAGGCCCTTCTTGAACTGACGAGAGCCAGTCGTGGCCTCTTGCCGGCCGGTGTCGAAACCCTGCGCGGGACGCCTGTCGCTGAAGAACTGGGGCGCCTGCGCGAAGCGCTTGATGCCAACATGGCCTTGCTCGCCAAGCATCTTGATGCGGTCAGGGAGATCGCGGAAGTTATTTCCCGGGCCATGCTCGAGGCCGAGTCCGACGGCACCTACAGTGAGCGTGTCGCGGGGTGGCGGCCATGATCCGGCTGATTGCCGTCGGCCTGTGGATGTGCCTTGCAACCCTCGCCTCCAGCTATGGCGCGGTCTATTACATGACGCACCAGATGCCGGGAACTGAACAGGACATAACGCTCGGCGGGCTTGACTATGAACGCCTGCGCCCGATCAACGTTCCGATCCTCGAGAATGGCGCCCTGCAGGGCTATGTCGTGGCCCAGCTTGTCTTCACGGCGGATGGCGACAGCCTTGGCAATTCGGCAATACCGCCACATCCTTTCATCATCGACGAGACCTTCCGTCTTCTCTACGCCGACACGAGCCTCAACTTCCGCCGCCTCGAGCGCTACGACCTCGACCGGCTGAAGCAGCAGGTGCGCGAAACCGTCAATGCGCGGCTCGGCAGCGACCTGATCCAGGACATCCTGGTGGAAGAGTTCAATTACTTCGCCAAGGATGATGTGATCTCGCACTGAGCACCTTTTTGCCGCCCCGTCGGCCTGACCGCCGTCTTCCTGTCTGGAAGGCGGCGGTTTTGTTTGGGGTAGTGGCCAGACGCTTGCCCTTTCTGGCCTTGCCTGGCCCTGCAAGACATGGTGTCTGCCACTTGTGAGCGAGACCGTTGGCGGACACTTTGGCTGGAAACCTCCCCCTATGAAGACAACCCTGATCTACATCGCAGCGGCTCTGGGTGAGATTGCCGGCTGCTATTTCGTCTGGATGTGGTGGCGGCTGGGGCAGAGCCCGTTTTGGTTGCTGCCCGCATTTGCAAGTCTTGCCGCCTTTGCCTTCCTGTTGACCCTGGTCGAGGCTTCTGCAGCCGGCCGCATCTTTGCGGCCTACGGCGGCGTCTATGTGGTGGCGTCTCTTGCCTGGATGTGGACGGTCGAGGGCGTTCGGCCGGATCGTTTTGATCTTCTCGGCGGCGCAGTGATCCTGGTCGGAGCCTTGATTGTATTGGGAGCTCCGCGGGCCAGCGTGTGAGCGGACATGAAAAAGCCGCCAAAGCCGAGCGCCTGGCGGCAAGTTCAAACGATGGTGTTCGCTCTGGTTTTACTGCGCAACTGGTTTCAGCCGCGCATCACTCAGCGCTTCAGCCAGCCGCTGGGTGTTTTCTTCCGGATCCTCGGACGGATCGGCAAATTCCACGTGATGGATGTCGACAGCTGACCCGCGGGCATCCAGCGTCAGTCCGAAATAGACCCACACGCCCTTGTTGCGGAATTCGAGGTCCAGCCGCACGCTTGGGGTGGTGTTCCAGTCCAGCTCCGTCTGCGCGCCGAGGCCGTAGCGCAGGGTCTCGTTCTTGAAGAACAATTCGGAGGAGGACTTCACCAGATCCGAGATATTGGCGTGCTTTTCGGTCCGCACGAAGGCGATATAGTCGACCACATCGACCAGGCGCAGTTCCTCCGCTACGTCACTGACCGCATTGGCCAGCAATTCCTCACGCACCTGTCCGGCGCCAGTGAGACGGGTCATCGGACTGGAGGAGCCTTTTTGCATCATGCGGCCTTCAAACAATTCGTGCATCACACGACCTTTACTGTCTTGCGCGAATACACGTAAGAGATGATTTCCGCAACCATGCGATAAAACTGCGGCGGGATCATGCGCTCCAGTTCGGTACTTGCATAAAGCGCCCGGGCCAGTTCCCGGTTCTCGATGACGGGAATGTTGTTGTCTTCGGCGATTTGCCGGATCTTCAGGGCAATAAGGTCCTGGCCCTTGGCGATCACCACGGGCGCGGCGGTTTCATCCCGGTCATAGCGCAGGGCGACCGCGAAATGCGTCGGGTTGGCGATGACCAGCGTGGCCTGTGGCACGGCGGACATCATCCGGTTGCGGGCGCGGTCGCGGGCAATGGAGCGCTGGCGCGCCTTTACCAGCGGGTCGCCTTCGGACTGCTTGTACTCGTCCTTCAGTTCCTGGCGGCTCATCTTCAGCTTCTTGCGCCAGTGCATCCGGGCCCAAACAAGGTCGAGCGCCACCAGCAGGATCGTGGCGATGCAGATGCCCGAGAGCAGCTTCATCGACAGGTGCAGGATCGTTTCGGGGAGGGCAGAGGGGTCGGTGAACATGGCATTCACCAGCCCGTCCGTGTTGGAACGCAGCAGCAGGACCGAGACAAGACTGATCGTGCCGAACTTGAACAGGGCCTTGCCGAATTCGACCAGGCCTTGCGCGCCGAACAGCCGCTCCCATCCCTTGATGAGGGACAGCCGCGAAAGCTGGGGCTGGATCCGGTTGAGGACGAAGCGCGGGGCATTCTGGAGAAACGACGCAGCCAGCCCCGCGACCATGAGGATCGCGACAATGGGCGCCAGGAACAACCCGACTTGCAGGCCCACGCTATGGGTGAGTAGGATCGCATCCGAACCATTTCCAAGGCTGTATCCTCCTGCGTTGTCGATCAGACCGGTCAGTCCAGCGACCAGTCGCTGGACACCCGAGACGGTAACGAAGCTTCCGATCAGCAGGACGCCGAGGAAGCTGGCAAGCACCGATGCCTCCTTGGAGGCAGGGATATTGCCCTTGTCGATAGCGTCCCGGATTTTCTTCTCGGTCGGCTCTTCTGTTTTTGAATCCTGGTCTTCCTGCTCCGACATGGCTCCGCCCGGGCTGGAGGGGTCTGGTGCGCGTCAGGGCTGTCCTGATGTCCATCAGCGGAAATAGGCCGCTTCCTCTTGCTTCGGATTGAGTTCGATCTCGCCGCGTCCGGCCATTTCCAGGGCAAGGTCGGTGATCGAGGAGCGCGCCTGCAGCACGTCGCGCTGGCCGACGGGCTCGCCGCTCGCCAGTTCGTGTTCGACGATCCGCCGGGTGCGCGAGGTTAGCGACGACAGGATCACTTCGCGGAAGGCCCGGTCCGTGCCCTTCAGCGCCATGACGATGCGGTCGGTCGGGATCTGGTCGAAGATCGCCATGCGCGTCCGCGAGTTGAGGTTGATGATATCGTCGAAGGTGAACAGCAGGCCCTTCAGCAGTTCGGCCGACTTCGGCCGCGCTTCGGTCAGGCTGGTCAGCGCCTCTTCCATGTGGTCGCGGTCCATCTTGTTGAGGATGTCCGCCATCCGGGCATAGGAATCTGCTTCCATGCTGCCCGAGAGGTTGAGCATGAAGTCTTCGTGCAGCGTCTTTTCGACATCGCGCATGATTTCCTGCACGATTGCCTTGATCGACAGCATGCGCCGCATCAGCTGGTTGCGCAGCGGCGGCGGCAGCTGGCTCAGGACCTTGGCCGAGGCGCTGGGCCGGATTTTCGACAGGATCAGCGCCGCCGTCTGCGGGTGTTCCTTCATCAGGTAGTTGGCGAGCACGGTTTCCGACACGCTGGTAATCCGGTCCCAGATCGAGCGGTTGGAGTTGCCCAGGACGTCGGACATGATATCGGCGACCTGGTCTTCAGGCAGCACGCCTTCCAGCATCTTCTCCACTTCGTTGGCCGTACCAAACAGGGTGGTGCCATTGGAGAACTGGATGATGAAGTCCTCGGCCAGCCGGTCCAGTTCTTCCGCCGCCACCGTGCCCAGCTGCGCTGCGGCCACGGTGATCATGCGGATTTCTTCCTGGTCGAAGTGCTGCAGGAGCCGCTTGGAGCTCGGCTTGCCGAGCGCCAGCAGCAGGGCAGCCACTTTCTGGGTGCCCTTCAGGGCCCGTGTTGGCAGCATGGTGTTCATGGTCGCACTCGCAATCATGGGCCTCTGGTCTCTCAGCGGGCGCGTCAAGCGTCCAGCAAGCCGCTCTGGGCGCTGATGATTTCAGTCAGCGACACACCAAAGCGGGAATTGTCGTCTTCCACGACCACCACTTCACCGCGGGCCACGACCCGGCCGTTGACGACGATGTCGACCGGTTCACCGACCCGGTGGTTGAGCGGAATGACAGCACCACGCCCGAGCTTCAAAAGGTTTGCGACCAGCATCGTGGCCGACCCCAGCACCACCTGGATATTCACCGGGATGCCGAGAATGGTGTCGAGATTGCGGTCGTCGCCCATCAGGTCTTCCTGGGCCATCTTGGCCCCCTTGCGCTCCGTGCTCTCGACCTTGGCGAAATCGGCCTGGCTTGCCGACTTCACGCCGGCGCTGTCGAAGGTATCGGTGGTCTTGCTCATGTCAGGTCATCCTTGCGGTGCATGGAAACGGAACGGAACGGGCCGGTCTGCAGGTCATCGATGCGGTGGACCCGCATCTCGGTCGGGGGCGTCACGCCGGTCAGCAGCGGATCTGTGCGGCGGGCGCCGTCCTTTGAGGAGGCTGCGGCCGGGTCGGTGTCGGAGGGCGTGAACTGGCTGGCCGACGGCCGCACGGCCAGTTCGGCGGACAGTTGCTTCAGTTCGGCCTTCAGCACCGACTGCTGGCGCTTGGCCTCGCGGATCAGGCCGTCGATTTCGGCGATCAGGTCGCGGGCGTCGTCCATCCGCGAGCCGAGCGCGTTCAGAACCTGGGCGCCGCGTACGTTGATTTCCTGGATCGAGACCTCGATGCCATCGAGGGCGAGGGAGGTCTGGTCGAACACGCGCTGGTAATCCGCATGATAGGAGCCAAGCCGCCGCAACTCGCGGTACATGGTCACCATCTTGACGCTGGTGATCGCCAGCGCGACCAGCAGCACCGCATCAACGAGATAGGAGATCATCGACGATGTCCCTTTCCAGATGGATCAGGTCTTCGACCTGAAGGGTGTAGGAGCCGTCCAGTTGTCCGAGGCGGCAGTTGAAGATCGGCTGCTGGTTGCATTCCAGCTTCACCGGGCTGCGCGGCGTTGCCTGCAACTCGATGACCTGCCCGACCTGCAGATTGGCAATGTCGCCCAGGCTCATCTCGCGCTCCTCCAGAACGGCCTGAAGCCGGACTTCGGTGCGCTGGATCTCGCTCTGGAAATGTTGCGTCCACTGCTTGTCGCGGGTGGACATTTCGCCCGAGAGCACCTGCGACAGCTTCTGGCGCAGCGGGTTCAGCGTCGAATGCGGCATGACGACGAAGATCTCGCCGCCGCGGCCAATGGCCTGCAGCAGCAGCCGGGCAACCACGGCCGGGTTGTTGCGCCGGCCGATGATGGCAAAGTCCATGCGGCTTTCGACCCGCTCGATCTTGAGCGTTGTCTCGGCAATCGGGCTGAAGGATTCAGCCAGGGCCTTGGCCGCCACCTCGAACACGGTGCGGGCAATCCGGGTCTCGATGGACGAGAACGGCCGCTCCTCATCGATCGGCGGCTCGGTCCCGTCTGCGCCGAACAGGACATCGATCATCGTGAAGATGAAGTCCCGGTCGAAGCCGATCAGCATGCGGGTGTCGAGTTCCGGCGAGTAGAGCACCGCGACAAGTGCATTGGACTCGTAGACATCGAGCACGTCGCCGATGCGTTCGTTGTCGATGTTGGATACCGAGATATAGGACGGCGAGGCCGACTTCTGCCGCATGGCATCGGCAAAGACGCGGGCCATGCGGTCGAACAGGACCGGCAGCATCGGCAGGCGGTCGACCGAGATCCCGGCAGCATCCAGCAGGCGGTCGGTGATCTGGGCGCGTTCGTTCTGGTAGGACTGGGCAGCTTCAAGCATGATCAGGCCGCTCCCTTCAGATCCTGCACGCCTTCGGAGCTGTGTCCGCCGGAGTTCATGGTCTCGTTCTCGACTTCGTCGATGGTCGGGCGGTCATAGGCGGAAATGGTCTTGCGGCCATGTTCCAGGGCGACCTGCGGCGGGGCGCCGTTCATGAAGGCCAGCAGCGACTGCTTGACGATGATGTAGGGCCGAAGCCGCGCTTCACGCACACCCTTCACCTTGTGTGCGATCGGAGCAACCAGTGCATAGGACAGGAAGATGCCGACAAAGGTGCCAACGAGGGCGGCGCCGATGAGTGATCCAAGGATCTGCGGCGACTGGTCGATGGCCCCCATCGCTTTGATCACGCCGAGCACCGCTGCAACGATGCCGATGGCAGGTAGCGCTTCGGCCAGGGCAGAGAGCGCATAGTAAGGCTTCATCTGGTCGCGGTGGATGGTCTGCAGCTCTTCGTCCATCAGCGCTTCGATTTCATGCGCCCGGGCGTTGCCGACGATGATCAGGCGGAAGTAGTCGCAGACGAAGGTCGAGAGACCCCGGTTGCGGTAGACGGTCGGGAAGGCGCGGAAGATTTCCGAGTCCTGCGGGTTCTCGATATGCGGTTCGACTTCGTTGCGGCCCTTGGAGCGCAGCTCGCGCATCAGGGCATAGAGCAGCGCCAAGACGTCGAGATAGTCGCGCTTCTTCGGAATGGAGTTGAACACCGCCTCGCGGGTAGCCCGTATGGTGTCGATGATCGATTTCATCGGATTGGCAACGAAGAACGTGCCGATGGCGATGCCGATGATGATCACCAGTTCCCAGGGTTGCCAGAGAACGGTCACCTTGCCGCCCATGGCGGAGAACCCGCCGATCAGCGAGACGGCGGCGATGATCAGACCCAGAATGATTGTCACCTGGCAGCTCCTTGCCGGTTGCATGTGAATGTCGATGACAGCAGGCTAGGAGGCGAGGCTTGCCCGAAGCTGTCCGGTATTTTGCTGGCTTTACCGGGCCTTGATTGTTGCCTGCCGAAAAGCAGGGTGGGTTCAGTCCGCGCGGGCAAGGAGAGGCAGGGGGAGGCAGCCGGAGGCTACCGGCGGGCTGCAAGGTCCAGCCCGGCGCAAGCCTCGCCGCGCACATTCGCCGCATGACAACGGGCCGACGCCGTGCCCTCACATGCGGACAACAGCCGATGATAAGCACATTGCTGCAGTACCAGATGGTGACGGGCAACCTGAACCGGTCGCTCAAGGTCACATCCCAGGACCCTCAGGTCGCGCGGGAAAGCGACTATTACATGAAGACGATCGACAGCATCAAAAGCGTCGAGGAGTTCCTGGATAACGACCGGGTCTATGCCTTTGCCATGAAGGCGATGGGCCTCGAGGACATGACCTATGCCAAGGCTTTCATGAAAAAAGCCCTTGTTGACGGGGTGGACAAGCGTGACAGCTTTGCCAACCGGCTTGCCGACAAGCGCTATGCCGAGTTCGTCAAGGTGTTCAATTTCAGCCGCTATGGCCCAACTACCACGACTTTCAGCCGGACACAGAAGCCCATTGTTGATGCCTATGTGCGCCAGACGCTGGAAGTCAAAAGCGGCGAGAACAACGAGGCTGTCCGCCTCGCGCTCTATTTCGCGCGCAAGGCTGGTACTCTCACGAACTCCTTTGAAGTGCTGGCGGACCGGGCGCTGCAGCAGGTGGTGCTGACGGCACTGGGCCTGCCGAAGGAATTCGCCGCAGCCAATATCGACAAGCAGGCGGCCTTGATCACCAACCGGGTCAAGTTCGAGGACTTCAAGGATCCGGCCAAGCTCGACACGTTTCTCACGCGGTTTGCCACCATGTGGGACCTGCAGAACGGCGGGCCGCAGGCCGCCGTGTCCCCGGCAGTTATTTTGAACACCGGCGGCACGCCCGGTGGCATTGGCCAGGATCTCCTGGCTCGTATCCAGTCCTTCAAGCTCGGCGGGTTCTGAACATCATGCAGTCAGCTCTTTACGTTGCCCTTTCCGCGCAGGTTGCCCTGTCTAACCGCCTCGATACGGTTGCCCGCAATCTCGCAAACATGAACACCGTCGGCTACCGTGCCGACGAGGTGAAGTTCTCCGAGATGCTGTCCAAGGCGGCGCAGGATCCGGTCAGCTTCGCCAGCACCGGTGAAACCTTCATCTCCCGCCAGATCGGTGGCCTTACCCGCACCGACAATGCGCTTGATGTCGCGGTCGAGGGCGAGGGCTGGTTGGCCATTCGCGTTGGTGAGGACGTCGCCTACACGCGCGATGGCCGGATGCAGATCGACGAGGATGGCGTTCTGCGCACTTTGAACGGCTATGATGTGCTTGATGCCGGCGGCCTGGCGATCCAGCTCAACCCGGACAACGGGCTGCCGAATATTGGCCGTGATGGCGCCATCACCCAAGGTGAGGAGCAGGTCGGCGCGATTGGTCTGTTCCGCATTCCGGACGATGCCAAGCTGCGCCGCTACGAGAACTCCGCCGTCATGCCAGACAGGCCTGCCGAGCCGATCCAGGAGTTCATCCAGGACGGTGTTGTGCAGGGGTACACCGAGACCGCGAACATCAATCCGATCCGCGAGATGACCAAGCTGATCATGCTGACCCGCGCCTTTGATGCGGCCTCGAAGATGATCGAGACCAGCAGTGACTCGCAAGGTTTGGCCGTCCGGGATCTCGGTGAGACAGCTTAAAGCCGTCTCAGCCCCACCCTTGCCTGTATCAGGATCTGACCAGCAATGAACGCACTCGACCGGCTCGCCCATGCCATCGCCGCCGCCACCAAGGAAGTGGACCCTGTCCGGGTTGGCGGCCGGGTCACCCAGGTCACGCCGAGCGCCATCCGGGTCAGCGGCCTGTCCAAGATGGTTTGTCTCGGCGACCTCGTCACCCTCTCCGGCAAGGGCGGCGAGCGGCGCGGCGAGATCATTCGCCTCGACGAGCAGGATGTGATGGTCAAGCCCTTCGAGCCCCATGCTGACATCGGCATCGGCGCCCGCGCCTATCGCAAGGGCGCATTGACCGTGCATCCGCATGTCAGCTGGAAGGGCCGTGTCGTCGATGCGCTGGGTCAGCCTGCGGACAACCTCGGCCCGCTTCATCCGGGGCCTGAGGCCATGCCGCTGGACCGGGAACCGCCCCAGATGCTGGAACGCGGCCGTGTCCGCAAGCCGGTCCGCACCGGCGTCAAGGTCATCGACCTGTTCACCCCGCTCTGCGTCGGCCAGCGTGTCGGCGTCTTCGCCGGATCCGGTGTCGGCAAGTCGACCTTGCTGGCGATGCTGGCCGGGTCGGACGACTTCGACACGGTCGTTGTCGGGCTTGTTGGCGAACGGGGTCGCGAAGTGCGCGAATTTGTCGAGGATGTTCTCGGAAAGGCACTGGAAAGGTCAGTCATTGTCGTGGCAACGGGCGACGAAAGCGCCATGATGCGCCGCCTTGCGCCCCGCACCGCCATGAGTGTCGCCGAGTACTTCCGTGGCCGCGGGGACTCGGTCCTTCTCATCATCGATTCCGCCACCCGCTTCGCCCATGCTGCCCGAGATGTCTCGATGGCCGCCGGCGAACCGCCTGTTGCCCGCGGCTACACGCCTTCGGTGTTCTCGGATCTGACCCATCTTCTCGAGCGCGCCGGCCCGGGTCCGGAGGGTGAGGGAGCGATTACCGGCATCTTCTCGGTGCTGGTCGATGGCGACGATCACAATGATCCCGTCGCCGATACCTTGCGCGGCGTGCTCGATGGTCACATCGTGCTGGACCGGTCGATTGCCGACGCTGGGCGCTATCCGGCGGTCAACGTTCTGGGCTCCATCTCGCGTCTGTCCCAGCATGCCTGGACGGCGGAAGAGCGCGAACTGATCATGCGGCTCAAGGCCATGATTTCCCGCTACGAAGATACCCGTGACCTGCGCCTGATGGGCGGATACCAGCCCGGCAGTGACCCGGCTCTGGACAAGGCCTGCCAGCTGGTGCCGAAGATCTACGAGTTCCTGCGTCAGGACGCGCGAACCCGGCAGGCAAGTGATCCCTTTACCGACCTCGCCAGGGCGTTGTCCCAGGGGTAACAGGGCTGATATCGGCAATATGGCCTGCGAGCATCGAGGTTCGCACGCGAGATGCTCTTGCCAATCAAAAGAATTGTCATTATAAGTTCATGCAAAGAGCGGCCTTTTCGCATGTTCTTTTTGTTCTTTTTCGCGATTTTGTTGATTTTATTTTGAGTAAACTTTTATATTCCGCAAGTTAACTCGTATTCAATCAGATTTTATAACCCCTCATAATTCTTGTTTTCACGTCCATGATTGTCGTGGTCATCTGGTGTTTGACCCAGGGCCGATGAACCAATAGTGATTCATCAACAAGGCTGTGCTGGGGACAACACCATGTTTGTAATTGTAGATGATCGAGAGATCGTGACGACTGGTTACGCGTCCGGTTTTGAGCGTGAGGGCTTTGCCTGTCTGGCGCTGTCGCCGCAGGAGTTACCGGACTGGGTCAAGACGGCGTCTGAAGATGATCTCGCCTCCATTGAAGCGTTCCTGCTTGGCGAGTGTGACGAGCGCCCTGATTTTCCCCGCATGATCCGGACCTATTGCGATCAGGCGCCGATCCTGGCGCTGGATGAACGTCCCAGCCTTGATCAGACACTTGAACTGTTTGCCTGCGGCGTTGACGATGTGTTGCGCAAGCCGGTGCATGTCCGCGAGATCCTCGCCCGTGTCGGCGCCATTCGGCGCCGGACCATGGCTGAGGCTGACAACCTCGAGATTGGCCGGATCCGCGTGTTCCTTGATGGCCGCGACCCCGTCATCGCCGGTGAAGTCTTCGAGTTGCCGCGCCGCGAACGTCGTATTCTTGAGTATCTGGCCCGCAACCATGGCCGCCGCGTCACCAAGACGCAGATCTACAACGCGGTCTATGGCTTGATGAACGAAGAAGTCGACGAATGCGTCGTCGAGAGCCATGTGTCCAAGCTGCGCAAGAAGCTGAAGGATCGCCTTGGATATGATCCGATCGAGTCCAAGCGCTACATCGGCTACATGCTGAAAGCCCAGCCGCTTGACGCTCCGGGTGTCCAGCCGGTTCGCGTCACTGAGGCGCGCCGGGTGCTCGAAAGGGTCTGACAGCTCGTTTCTATTACCTGATAGGGTTCCGGCGCTGATCCGCGCCAGCCATGTTCTGTGCCGGCTTCGGAATTCGACCATTTGCGGTCGGTGATCGGGCTGGCATTCTGAAAGAACTGCCTCTAAGACAAATCTTGCGGGACCCAAACCGGGACGCAGGCCGGCAGCGCAATGGGCGCACGGGAGAAGGCAGTGAAGAGGCGAATTCGCGTCATCGGGATCGGCTCCGGCAATCCCGACCACATGACCATTCAGGCAATTGACGCGCTCAATTCCTGTGACGTCCTGTTCGTGCCCACCAAAGGCGAGGAAAAGGCCTTTCTCGCCGAACTGCGTCACGAAATCTGCACCCGCTTCATTACTGGCCCGATGCCGCGTCTGGTGCATTACGCCGTGCCGAAGCGCCGCGCCGATGGCGACTATGGTGCCGCCGTCGATGACTGGCACGACGCGATTGCCGCCATTTACGAAGACCTGCTCCTGTCCGAGGTCGCCGAGAGCGAGACCGTGGGCCTGCTCGTCTGGGGCGACCCGATGCTCTACGACAGCACCCTGCGCCTGATCGACAAGCTGAAAGCGCGCGCACGGGTCACCTTCGACTACGACGTCATCCCCGGCATCACCAGCCTGCAGGTGCTCTGCGCCGAACACCGCATGCCGCTCAATCGCATCGGCGCGCCGGTGACGATCACCACCGGACGCCGGCTTGCCGCCGGCTTGCCGGAGGGGGCCTCGGACGTGGCTGTCATGCTTGACGGGGTCCAGGCCTTCAACTCTGTCGCCGACCGGGACGCGATCCTTACCTGGGGTGCTTTCCTCGGCACACCCATGCAGATCCTGCGGCAGGGGCGTCTCGGCGACATTGCCGACGAGATCACCGCCACGCGGACGCAAGCCCGCGCCGAGCACGGCTGGATCATGGATATCTACCTGATCCGCGCCAGTGCAGCCGAGGCGGATGCGGACGGGCAGGCGGCATGATGATGGCTCAACTCCTTGCCGCAGCAGCCCGCCCGCCCGAACGCCGGGGCGCCTGCCCGACCCTGGCAACGCCGATGGAAACCGGCGACGGCCTGCTGGCGCGGCTGCGCCCGGTCGCGCCCGGCTACGCCCCCCAGGATTGGCTGCGGCTCGCAGCCCTCAGTCAGCAGCATGGCAACGGCCTGCTTGATGTGACCGCGCGGGGCAACCTCCAGATCCGGGGCCTGACCCGCGACAGCGCTGCGCGACTGGCACAGGATCTCGCCGTCGCCGGGCTCCACAGCCACACCGGCCTTGCCATTGAGACCCCGCCGCTCGCGGGTCTCGACCCAAGCGAAATCGCCGATGGCCGGCCGCTGGCGGAGGCCCTTCGCGCCGCCGTCATGGCGCAGGGCGATGCCCTGCGGCTTGCGCCCAAGCTTGCCGTCGTGGTCGACGGCGGCGGCCTGCTCAACCTCTCCGGTCAGGTCGCGGACATCCGGCTCGATGCGGTCCGCCGCAGTGGCGCGGTGCTCTGGCGCATCGGTCTGGCGGGTGACGCCTTGTCCGCGCGTGCCCTCGCTGAAGTCCCACAAAGTATGGCGGTCGCTGCGGTTCTCCGCCTGCTCGCGGCCCTCACGGCGCTTGGACCTACCGCCCGGGGCCGCGATCTTGACCTTGCTGCCCTGGCCCAGTCAGACACCCCGCTGCCGCCGCAAGCGATCCCGTCGCCGGCACCGGTCGGGCTCCTCAACGCAGGCGGCCTTGCCGTGCTTGGTGTGCGCCTGCCCTTCGGCCGCATCGCTGCCGAGGCGCTGATCACCTGGCTCAACGGTCTGGGACGGCTCGGCGCGAGGGAGGTTCGTCTTGCCCCCGGCCATGCCCTGCTGGTGCTGGGGATTGCGCCGGAACGGGCGGCCGAGGCTGCTGCCCTGGCGCAGGCGACCGGTCTGATCGTTGATCCGGCGGACCCGCGCAATCACATCGTCGCCTGTCCGGGCCAGCGGGGCTGCGGCTCCGGCCTGATCGACCCGCGCGCGCTCACCGACCTGCTCGTCACCACAGCGCCGGCCTTGCTCGACGGATCGCTGACGCTGCATCTCTCCGGCTGCGGCAAGGGCTGCGCCCATCCCGCTGCCGCGCCCCTTGGCCTCACCGGAACGCCCGGCGGCATCGCGCTGGTTGCCGGTGGCCGGGCCGGCGACGCTCCGGTGGCCGTGCTTGACCCCGCCGACCTCGGCCCGGCCCTGAGCCGGCTGAGCCTGCGCCTGCGTGCCGGTTCGGACAACGCCGCCATCCAGATCACCCAGTTGGGGCCGGACGGGCTCCGCGCCCTCATCAAAGACGAGACATGACAGACTACGACTACATCAAGGACGGTCAGGCGATCTACGTGAAGTCCTTCGCCATCATCCGCGCGGAGGCTGACCTCAGCCGCTTCAGCGAAGCCGAGGCCGACGTCGCCGTGCGCATGATCCACGCCGCCGGACTGGTCGAGGCGGCGCAGCATTTCGTTTTCGGCCCGGGCTTTGTGGAGGCCGCGCGCGGTGCACTGGAAGCGGGCGCCCCGATCTTCTGCGACGCCGAGATGGTCGCGCGCGGGGTAACGGCGGCCCGCCTGCCGGCCGGCAACGAGGTCCTCTGTACCCTGCGCGACCCGCAGACCCATGCACTGGCCGAGGAGATCGGCAACACCCGCTCTGCGGCGGCCCTCAGGCTGTGGCTTCCCCGTCTGGCGGGCTCGGTCGTCGCCATCGGCAACGCGCCTACGGCCCTGTTTTACCTCCTTGAACTGCTGCGCGACGGCGCACCGAAGCCGGCGGCGATCCTGGGCATGCCCGTCGGCTTTGTCGGCGCGGCCGAATCCAAGGATGCGCTGGCGGAGAATTCCTATGGCGTTCCTTACGCCATCGTGCGCGGCCGGCTGGGCGGCAGCGCGATGACGGCCGCTGCCCTCAATGCCCTGGCGCGGCCCGGACTGTGATGGATCTGATGATGACTGAGGCGAGTGACAAGATCGGCCGGCTGTATGGCGTGGGCACGGGTCCGGGGGACCCGGAGCTGCTGACGCTGAAGGCGGCGCGGGCACTGGAAGAGGCGGATGTGCTGGCCTGGTTCGCCAAGGCGGGCCGGCGCGGCAACGGGCGCGGCATTGTCGAGACGCGCATCAAGCCCGACATCATCGAGCTGCCGCTCTACTATCCGGTGACGACCGAGATCGACAAGGAAGAGGACGCCTACAAGAGCCAGATCACCGCGTTCTACGAGACCTCGGCCGCCGCCATCGCGGAGCATCTGCGCGCCGGGCGCACCGTGGCCGTGCTCTCCGAAGGCGATCCGCTGTTCTATGGCTCCTACATGCACATGCATGTGCGCCTCGCGCCGCATTTCCCCGTCGAGGTCATCCCCGGCATCACCGCCATGTCCGGCTGCTGGTCGCTCGCCGGTGTGCCGATCGTGCAGGGCGACGACGTGCTGACCGTCCTGCCCGGCACCATGGCGGAAGCCGAACTGGTGCGCCGCCTGAAGGATACGGAAGGCGCCGTCATCATGAAGCTCGGCCGCAACCTGCCCAAGGTGCGCCGCGCGCTTGCCGCCGCCGGCCGTCTGGAGGACGCGATCTATGTCGAGCGCGGCACCATGCCGACCTCCAGCTCCACCCGCCTGGCCGACAAGCCGGATGACAGCGCGCCCTATTTCTCGCTGATCCTCGTGCCGGGCTGGAGCGGGCAGCCATGACGGGCGTCATCCATGTCATCGGCACCGGACCCGGCAATCCGGAGCAGATGACACCGGAGGCCCTGCGCGCCGTCGCGGTGTCGCAGGAGTTCTACGGCTACTTTCCCTACATCGAACGCCTGAACCTCAGGCCTGACCAGAAAGCGGTCGCCTCCGACAACCGCGAGGAACTGGCCCGCGCCCGTGCGGCCCTCGCCCGTGCTGCCGAGGGCGTCAATGTCTGCGTCGTCTCGGGTGGGGACCCTGGCGTCTTTGCCATGGCCAGCGCCGTCTGCGAGGCGATCGAGCATGGGCCGGAGGCCTGGCGCGCGCTGGAGCTGGTCGTGGTTCCCGGCCTCACCGCCATGCTGGCGGTTGCCGCCCGCATCGGCGCGCCGCTCGGCCACGACTTCTGCGCCATTTCCCTGTCCGACAACCTGAAGCCCTGGGACCTGATCGAGCGCCGCCTGCAGCTGGTGGCCGAGGCCGGGCTGGTGATGGCCTTCTACAATCCGATCAGCAAGGCGCGGCCCTGGCAGCTGGGCCGGGCCTTCGACATCCTGCGTACCGTGCTGCCGGGCGAGACCCCGGTGATCTTTGGCCGCGCTGCCGGCCGCCCTGACGAGCGGATCGTCGTCAGCACGCTGGCGGCGGCCGATCCGGCCGAGGCCGACATGGCCACCTGCGTCATGGTCGGCTCGCCCGAGACCCGCGTCATTGCCCGCCCGGGCCGGCCGGATCTCGTCTATACGCCGCGCTTTGCCGGCAGGCCCAGGCCATGATCCAGCAGCGCGACCGCCTCCGCCGCTGTCCCGGCCCTCAGGGCCGCGACCGGCGCTGGCCGCTCGATCATCACCACCGGCAGGCCGAGGGTCCGTGCGGCGGCGATCTTGCCGTAGGTGGCCGCGCCGCCGCTGTTCTTGCAGACGATCACCTCGATCTGCCGCGCAAGCAGGAGCCGTTCCTCGGCTGCCTCATCGAAGGGCCCGCGCGACAGCAGCGTTTCCAGTTGCGGCAGCTGCAGGGGCGGCTCGACCGGATCGACGCTGCGCACCAGATACTGATGCTGCGGCGCCGCCTCGAAGGCAGCCGCCTCCTGCCGGCCGATGGCCAGAAACACGCGCTTCGGCGCAGCACCAAGGGCCGCCACGGCCGCCGCGACCGAGGTGACCTGCTGCCACCGGTCGCCGGGTTCGGCCTGCCATGCCGGCCGCTCCAGCCGGATCAGCGGCACGCCGGTCAGCCTTGCGGCTGTCGCGGCGTTCTGCGTGATCTGCCGGGCAAAGGGATGGGTCGCATCGATCAGCACGTCGATGGCATGCTGGGTGAGATAGGCCGCCAGTCCGTCCGCACCGCCGAAGCCGCCCGTCCGGGTCGGGGCGGGCAGGGGCAGGGGATCGCGGGTGCGCCCGGCGAGCGACAGGGTGAGCGCGATGTCGCGGCGCGGCGCAAGCTGTTCGGCCAGCTCGCGCGCTTCGGTCGTGCCCGCCAGAACGAGGATGTGACGCGTGTCCAAGCCTGACCAACTCCCTCTGCCGCCAGCGGCGGATTCTCCGTCCTGCAGCGCTCCTTGGCTCATCCTGATCGGCCTCGGTGAAGACGGTTTAGCCGGGCTCGGCGAGGCTGCCAAGGCGGAGCTTGCCCGGGCCGAGCTGGTGTTCGGCGGCCAGCGTCATCTGGACCTCGCCCAATCGGCGATCCGGGGCGAGACGCGGAGCTGGCTGAGCCCCTTCGAGCGCTCGGTGGAGGACATCCTGGCGGCCCGGGGCCGGTCTGTCGTCGTGCTCGCCTCGGGCGATCCGTTCCTCTTCGGCGTCGGGGCCACCCTGTCGCGCCGCATTCCGGCGGACGAGATGCGGAGCTATCCCGCCCCGTCCGCCTTCAGCCTCGCAGCCTCCCGGCTCGGCTGGCCGCTGCAGGACACGGTCTGCGTCTCCCTGCATGGCCGTCCGCTTGACCTGATCCGGCCGCACCTGCAGCCCGGCAGCCGCGTGCTGGCGCTGACCTCCGATGCCGCCGGCCCCGCCGATCTCGCGGCGCTGCTGGTGGCCGAGGGCTTCGGCGCCACCCGGCTCACCGTTCTGGAAGCGCTGGGAGGCCCGCGCGAGCGCGTGACCACGACGGTGGCCGAGGGCTTCCGGCTCACAGACATCGACAACCTCAATGTCTGCGCGCTTGGAGTCGCCGCTAGCGCCGGCGCCCGCGTCCTGCCGCTCGCCGCCGGCCGCGATGACAGCCTGTTCGAGCACGACGGCCAGATCACCAAGCGCGAGATCCGCGCGCTGACCCTGTCGGCGCTCGCCCCCCGCCGCGGCGAGCACCTGTGGGACATTGGCGCCGGCTCCGGCTCTGTTGCCATCGAATGGATGCTCACGAACCCCTCACTGTCCGCCACCGCCATCGAGGCCGATCCCGAGCGCTGTGCCCGGCTGGCGCGCAACGCCGCCCGGTTCGGCGTGCCGTCCCTGCGGCTCGTGCAGGGCACCGCGCCCGCAGCGTTGCAGGGGCTTGCCAGTCCCGATGCGATCTTCGTCGGCGGCGGCGGCTCGGAGCCCGGCGTCATGGACACAGCCTGCGCCACGCTGAAAACCGGTGGCCGGCTGGTCGCCAATGCCGTGACGCTGGAGATGGAAGCCGTGCTGCTCGCCCTTCACGCCAGGCTCGGCGGCAGCCTGACGCGGCTCGAGATCGCCCGCGCCTCGCCGGTCGGCAGCATGACGGCCTGGCGTCCGGCCATGCCGATCACGCAATGGGTCTGGGTCAAGCCGGATCCCGAGAGCCCCGCGCCGTCGTCTGACGCCCCCGTTTCAAGCTAGATCCGTCACGAGGAAATCCCATGGCCGTTCACTTCATTGGCGCCGGTCCCGGCGCCGCCGATCTCATCACCGTGCGGGGCCGCGATCTCATCGGCAAATGCCCGGTCTGCCTCTATGCCGGGTCGCTGGTGTCGCCGGAGCTCCTGCAATATTGCCCGGACGGGGCGCGCATCATCGACACCGCGCCGATGTCGCTGGACGAGATCGAGGCCGAATATGTCCACGCGTCCGAACGCGGGCAGGACGTGGCCCGGCTGCACTCCGGCGATCTTTCTGTGTGGAGTGCGGTGGCCGAGCAGATCCGCCGGCTGGAGAAAAACGGCATCTCCTACACCATGACCCCCGGCGTCCCGGCCTTTGCCGCGGCCGCCTCCGTGCTCGGGCGTGAGCTCACCATCCCGGCGGTGGCGCAGAGCCTCGTGCTCACCCGCGTCTCCGGCCGCGCCTCGCCAATGCCGAACGACGAGACGCTCACCCGCTTCGGCGCGACGGGCTCGACGCTGGCGATCCATCTGGCGATCCATGCGCTGGATCAGGTTGTCGAGGAACTGACCCCGCTCTATGGCGCCGACTGCCCGGTCGCCATCGTCGTCAAGGCAACCTGGCCGGACGAACGGATCATCCTCGGCACGCTTGCCGACATCGCCGCCAAGGTCGCCGCCGACCCGATCGAACGCACGGCGCTGATCTTCGTCGGCCACGGCCTCAGTGCCCGAGACTTCCGCGAAAGCGCCCTCTACGATACCGCCTACCAACGCCGCTTCCGCGGCCGCGGCGAGTAACAGCGGTGCGCGAGGGGAGGGCTTTACTCAGGCAAGGTCGAAGCGCAGCAGTCGGCCGTCCGTGTGCCAGCGGATGTCCGGCGACTGCTGGTCGATCTGGATGCCGTCGCCGGCCGTTAGCCGTTCGCCGCCGATCTCCGCTAGTCCGTCGATGACATGCAGGAACAGGCCGCGCCCGGGCGTATGCGGGAGCGGCGTCACATCGCCGTCCCGCGCCTGCAGGAGGGAAACCCGCGTGTCCGAACCCAGCTCCGTCAGCGCGCCGCTGCCCGAGGGACCTGCGAGGTCAACCCAGCCAGTGTCCCGGGGCGGCAGCGCCGCCTGCTGGTAGGACGGCGCTCCGCCTGCCTTGTCCGGGATGATCCAGATCTGCAGCAGGTGCGTGGTTTCGTTCTCGGCCCCGTTCATCTCCGAATGCGAGATGCCGCTGCCGGCACGCATGAGCTGGATCTCGCCCGCCGCCGTCTCGCCCTTGTGTCCAAGACTGTCCTCGTGCCGCACCTTGCCCTTCAGCACCAGGGTGAGGATGTCCATGTCGGCATGGTCGTGCCAGGCAAAGCCCGCGCCGGGAATGATCCAGTCCTCGTTGATCACGCGCAGCGCCCGGAAGCCCATGCGCTTCGGGTCGCGGAACTCGCCGAAGGAAAAGGTGTGAAAGCTGTCGAGCCAGCCCTTCCGGCTGCGCCCGCGGCTCATGTTCTCGTGGATCAGCAATGTCATGACAGTCTCTCGTTATCTGAGGATTTCTGGGTGAGACCATGAGCGGATAACCTGTCCAGGATGCGAACCACGTCCCGGACGATGTCTTGCTGCTCTTCCTGCCCGTTGCTTAAATGTAGGATCTGTGCAGCGCCCTGACCAGGCGCGACGACCCGGAAACCGGCCTCACCTACCTTGGGCGCCCGCTACGGAGCCTGTCCCCGGCTTGACCGGGGAACCCCATCCTCGCCCGCTTCGTCTCACCAGACTGGTTCGATCCGACCCAGCAAGGCGTCGGGACAAACAGGTATGCCTATGCGGCAAACAATCCAATTCTGTTCAAGGATCCGGGGGGGAATGACTCATTTGTCAGCGGCTCACCGCAAAAAGACGGCAGCTATAGCTGCCACAGTTGTAACGATAGATCGGGCAATTACTTCTCCGGGCGGAATAGTTGGCACATCGAATACGGCAGCATTTCCCGTGAGGAACGTGTAAGGCTCAGTGATCCGGAGGAACGTGCACGTGATGCCAGGGCGGCTCAGGAGCTAATTGGGTTTGCGCCAATTGTCGGAACTCCTCTTGCTATAGCTGAGGCCTATGAGAACCCAAGTTGGTTCGGTGCGGCCATGGTCGGGCTCAGCATTATTCCCGCCGGTAAGATCGGGGGGAAGGCAGCAGCAGAGGCTGTTGAGGGGGTTGTGAAGGGAGTGGGTACCATCGGCAGGAAATCTGACGAGGTGATCCATGTTACGAAGAACGGTGTTGCCTTTCCTGCTGGTGCCAAGCACGATATCCTTGAAAGTTACGTTCAGAACCCACATCGCTCTGGCAGCTATGGTGAGGTAGTAGATGGGAAGTTTAAGGAAAGATTGCGCATCGACCCGCCAACGCCTCCGGGACAAAAGGGACCGAATTATTCGCACTACCATAGGGACGGTAAAGGGACCCATTACAGCCCTCGACCAGGCGATAAGGATCCAGGGTTCAGGCCATGACCGATACCTTTAATTCCTTGCCGTGGCACGACGCCGAACTGCTGGAACTGATGGTCGACCGGCGCAATGCGGGAGCGCGCGACGAGGTTCGGTTGCGAGTTGCCTGGCCTCAAGGTGACGAGGCG
Source organism: Pannonibacter sp. (assembly GCF_051860505.1). Taxonomy (NCBI): domain Bacteria; kingdom Pseudomonadati; phylum Pseudomonadota; class Alphaproteobacteria; order Hyphomicrobiales; family Stappiaceae; genus Pannonibacter; species Pannonibacter sp. The sequence goes on from NZ_JBHYDX010000012.1 coordinate 131,928, forward strand.
ACCCTACTGTTTCATGACTGCTATGCCATTGTCGCTGAGATGAACTTCGGTGTCATTGCAGAAGAGCGAATTGCCAATGGCTCGCTGATTGACGATGATCCGGGTCTGAAAGCGATTATGGGCCGCTGGAAACCGCTCGGCGTGTCGCTGGAAATGCTGCAATGCTATCGATTGGAGACATCGTCGACTTCCAGCGTCATACGAATCTATGCCAAGCGATTTGAGGTTGCGTAGCCTGATGACTGGACGTCACTCACTAAAGGTTAGCCTGCACGTCAGTAGCATCGAAGATGTCGACGACCTAATAGTCGCATGGGGCCCAGATGATTGCGATCTCCGGGACATTGAGATCGACGCACGCTGCGATAGTCGCAGCGGCGACCTAGGTTTCAGACCCATAAAATAGCTATGCAAGTTGTTTGAAATTTGATTCAAGCTCCTGAACAGGAGTTTGGTGATGTCTCATGGGTTCTTCTGGCTCAGCGATGAGCAGTTTTCGAAGTTGCGGCCGCTTTTGCCGACCGGGACACGCGGCAAGGCCCGTGTCGATGACCGGCGGGTGATCAGTGGCATCATTCATGTTCTGAAGTCGGGTGGCCGCTGGGTCGATGCGCCGGAGGTCTATGGGCCTCGGAAAACCCTCTATAATCGCTTTGTCCGCTGGTCGGAGAAAGGTGTCTGGACAAGGATTTTCGACGCATTGTCCCAAGCTGGCGGACCTGTTCTGGAAGTGATGATCGACAGCAC